>JAXDJY010000270.1:0-7240 GCA_034667445.1 Actinomycetota bacterium
CGGTCGACGCGACTCCCGCCCCCCTGCCCGATCTGTTCGCGGCGCGGCCTGTGGAACCCGCCGATGCGGAAGCCATGGATCCCCCAACCTCGCCGGCTGAGCCGGGGGCGTGGGGAGCTTTGACGCGGAGACTGCGCCGGCCGGCGGCCGGAGACAGTGCCGATCGCGAAGACGACGATCAGCCGGCGGCCACCTCATCGGGTGGTGAACCAGGTGCTTGGGAGGCCCTCACGGGCACGATCCACACCGTCGAACCGGACGTGACGGACACGCCTAACGCGTCACCGGTCGTGCCCACGGAAGCCGCAGAACCCGTTCCACCGGCCGTCGCGGAGCCCGAACTACCCGCGGCCGAACGCGACGCCCCAGAGTCGGCCACCGATCCTGGCGCCTGGAAGGCCTTGGCAAAGAGCTTGCGCCGTAACGCACTCGGGGATGAGGCCGAAGACGAGGAAGACGAAGAGCCGGAAGAGCCGGCCGCGCCGATGACCGAGGAGGACCGTTCGGATCTCCGTGCCAGGCTGGCGAAAGCCTCAGCGAAGAAACGCCGCAAGACCGAGTAGCGCGACGCGCCTCGAACGCGTCAGCACACCACGGAGAGCAATGGGTTCGGGTCGACGGCGGAGCCGTTGCCCGGATGCCATTCGAAGTGGTCGTGCGGCCCACTCGCATCGCCGGTGGACCCCACGTACCCGATGACTTCCCCCGCCCGAACGGTCCCGAGATGGCCGTAGGACTCGAGGTGCGCGTTGTAGACGTAGCCGGCGCTCCCGTAGACCTTGACGGCGAGTCCGCCCAACACGTTGGGTGAGATGACCGCCGTTCCGTCGAACGGAGCCACGATCGGGGTTCCGGTGTTCGCGGTGATGTCGTTGCCCTCGTGGATGTGCACCGGCACGCCGGGCATCTGCACGAGCACGCCGAAGTCGTTGTTCACGGTGTTGGGACCGCTCACGGGACAAGTCTTGAAGACGCCCCATTGCCGCAACCACGAGGAGATGGAGCCGATCTGTCGCTGGAGGGCCGCGATCCGCGCCGACGTCTGGTGCCCCCGCCGCTGGACGTTCCCGAGCAGCCGGTGGCGCTGCTGCGCGAGGTCGTGAATGACTCGCTGCCAGCGGCCGTTGTTCATGGACCTGGGCGAGACGACGGCAAGGGCCCGGTCGAGCTTGGCGACCTCTCGGGTGAGCCGATGGGTGGTTCCCGAACTGACGCGCCGGATCTGGGCGACGCGATGCTGCAGCTGGCGTCGTTGGGCCGTCCGCTGCTGTACCAATGGCGCGGCCGTGGCCGAGCTGCCGACGAGCAGCAGGATCATGGATAGCAGGGCGGCCGGAACCAGCCCACGGTGGAAGCGGGACGTTCGCACGACAACTTCTCCCTCGGTATGTGCGTCCTCTATCGGCACGTCCGGGGAAAAACTGAGACGCGCCGGCAGGTCGACCATCAGAGGGAGCCCGCCGTGGCAGTATGCCCTCCGGCACCGACACACCGTCCCGGCCGTGGCGAGGGCCGGTTCCTACGCTGAGGTCGTTGCTTCGGGGCGTACTATCTCGGCCGTGACCCGCATGGATGTGATCCGACCGTTCGTCGAGCAGACGGTGCGTGAATTCCTCGGCGTCGACGAACTGAAGGTCTTGGAGGACGGAACCATCCCGATCAGGTCGGGGTCTGCGGCGATCCACGTCCGTTTGGTCCAGCCGGCGCCGGATGATCACCCGATCCTGCAGATCTTCTCGCCCCTCCTCTCGGGGATCGAGGCGACACCGGCACTCCTGGACAAGCTCAACGAGATGAACGCGGCCTTGTCCTTCGCCCGCGCGTTCTGGACGGGCGGCCAGGTCATCTTGACGATGGATCTCCTCGCCGAGGAGCTCGATAAGGAGCAGATCGAGCACGCGTGCGGATTGGTGACCTTCGCAGCCAACTATTGGGACACCGAATTGCAGAAGGGCTTCGGAGGTACCGTGGGCATCTCAGCGGACTCCGAGGAGTCGGAGGTTGCGGATCCCGCCGGTACCGATGATGAGCCCGGCGGCTACCTGTGAGCGGGGCCGTATCGGGTGCCACCGAGCGGGGCTTGCCGCATCTACCTCGGACCGGTCACTATGACCGTCCAATGGGGTCCTTGAACATCATCCACCGCTTCACCCGCGACCGTGTCAGCCGCTATGTGTGGGCAACACTCACCATCGGTTGTCTCATTGGGGCGTTACTGGCCGGGCAGCAACACAGCTCAACCCTCGCCGACGAGGTGTCGGCTGCCCAGGACCAGGCTCGCTTCATCGCCAACACGGCGCTCTTCAATAACCTCACGTACGACACCATGACGAAGACGATCCCGGCCCCGCTCTATCGCGACATCATCGTTGCGCTGCAGACGGATGCGTTCACCTCTCCGAACATCGCCCGGATCCGCGTCTGGACACCGGATGGCCTGTTGCAGTTCTCGACGCACGAGCGCGATCAGGTCGGCGTATTGGCGACCCAGGACCCGACCGCGCGGAGCCTCATCGCGCAGGCGATAAAGGGCGGGAGCGGCTCGGAGAAGGTAACGACGAAGTTCAGTGCCGCCAGCACGGGCGATCAGGACGCCACGCAGACGGCACTCCTCGAGGTCTACGTGCCGCTGAGGGTCCCGGACCGAGTGTCGATCGTCGGGGCGGCCGAGGTGGACTTCTACTACGACAACCTGGTGCAGGCGTCGCACCACCCGTGGTACCGGCTGGTGGTGATCCTCTTGGCCTTCGCCGCGTTCTGTCTGCTCATGACGCTCCTGTCGTTCCGGACGCCGGTTCAAACGTTGGGGGCCGGAGTCGGGGTGGCCGCGGCGGGGACGTTCGCCGACTCGCCACTCGATCCGAGGCGAAGCGGGAGGCGCGGTCCGGCGCCACCGTCGGACAAAGGGACGAAATCTCTTCAGCGAGACGCCGAGCTCGCCTCCGCTCGCGCGACGAAGGCCGAGGTGGACGGTTCGGATCTTCGCAGGCAACTCGCGACGTCGCGGGACCAGTTGCAGCAGGCCGAGGAGGCCTATCTGATCATCGAGACCAAGCTGAAGCAGGCGCAGGCGGCCGCCGCCCCGCCCGGGCCGAGGGACCCGGCCCCTTCGGCCGACCACGAGCGCGCGGTCGCGGAAGCCACGCACGCACGCGAGCTGGCCGAGGCCGCCCTGGCCTCCAGCAAGGACGCCCTCGACGCCCGTGAGAGCGCCCTCTCGGCCGCGCAAGCCGAAGTTGCGCTCGTGCGTGCCGAACTTGTCGCGAAGGTCGACGAAGCGAGCGCCGCATCGGCAAGCGCTGCTGCGGCCGCTGCGGCCCTCGAGTCCGCCGGGGCCAAGGACCAGGACCTCGCCGCACTCAGGGAAGAACTGGCGTCGCTCAGAACCGAGCTCGAACGGACCACGACCGACGCCGACTCCACCAGGAGCGACGCCGAACGAGCCATCGCCGCGGCGGACGCGACCACAAAGGACGCGCTGGCGCGTGCGGCGGACGCAGAGGCCGCCGCCGAAGTGAGCCGGTCCGCAGCCGAGGAAGCAGCCGCCGCCCTGGCCGCCGCGAGCACCCCGATCGAGCCGCCCCCCGCCGCCATCGACGACGAACTTCTGTCCCAGCTGGAGGGACGCATGCTCGCCGCCGAGACACGCGCCCGGACGGCAGAACAGGGGCTGGCCGAGCTCCGAGCTTCGGTCGCCGCTCCGGCCGCCGAAGCGGATGCAGCTCCCGCCGACGTGGCCGGGGTCCGCGATCTCCGGAGCAGGCTGGCGCGGACGGCAGCCCGCAAGAAGCTCGGTGGGGAGGAGGCGACCGGCCCGCTGGGCGCTCCCGATGGCGGCGAGCCGCTCTCTCCTCCGGCGCAGGATCTTCAGCGTTCGATGGCCGGGGAGATCCGGAACCCGATCGCTACCTTGAAAGGGCTCTCCCTCTCGTTGAAGGGTGCGGTGAGCACCGGCGAAGGCAAGGAGTTGATCCGCCAGATGAACGTCACCGTGAAGAAGCTCGACCAGCTGGCGTCCGACCTTGTCGAAGCGGGGGGGATCTCCGACGGGTCGCTCCCGTTGAACCGGCGGCGCACCGATCTTGAAGCGCTGGTGTCCCGAGTGGTGAGTGAAGCGGATGGGATCAGCGAAGTGGATGTCCGCATGGACCTCGAGCCGGCGAGCGCCTCGGTCGATCCCGCCCGGCTGCAGCAGATCCTGGACGGCGTGCTCAACCACGCTCGCGAGCGCACGGGGGCATCGGGCACGATCCGCATCCGCCTCACGGGAGACGAAGACGGTGGGACCATCGCTGTCGACGACGAAGGGGAGCCGAGCAGCGACGTCGGTCCGCAGCTCTTGTTGGCCGCGCGACTTGCGGAACTGCACGGCGGAAGGCTCTGGTCCGAACCGCGGATGGGCGGCGGGGGAAGCTCGGTCAAGGTATTCCTGCCTGCCGACCCCGACCTCGTCTGAGGGCTACCCCGGCGCGGCGGACGATGTGAGCGTGATCTCCGAAGGGACGGGCAGCAGGTCGACCACATAGGTCTCCAGGAGACGCTGTTCGACCTCGGTAGCCGGAAGCAGACGGCGGGGAGTCATGCCGTAGCGTTGGGCGAGTTCGACGTGGGACCAGCAGAGCGGGATGAGTTCCCCGTGCGGGAATCGCCCGACCACGGCGGGACGGGCGTGCTCTGCGCCCCACACCTGGAAACAGAACTGGCACACCAGCCGAAGCCGCTGCGGGTATGCGAGCGATGCGCGGAACCCGAGTTCGTGTTCGATCACCCGGCCCCAAAGCGCGACGCGGCCGAGGACCCCGGGGGTCCGCGTCTTGCGAAGGATGTCGAGCCCGTGCGTGCCGTGGAGGCCACATGTGCAGTCGAGGTCCGGCGCGGAATGGAGCAAGGAGTATCGACAGCGCGAACGCATCGGCTTGCGCGCAGGCCACGCCCGGCCGTGCCCGGCTACCGGTTCCAACGACAGTTCCTCGCCGTGGAGCGTGAGCGCCCAGGCTCGCCATGCCAGGATCGGTTCGTCCGAGCGTGTGACGTCGAGTTCGCCGGGCTCCATGCGCTCAGTCCTCGGAGCCTGCGGGTGTGGGGACGGGCTTGGCAGGCTGTTCCTCGGGCACGGCGGGCTGGACCGGCGCGGCCGGTTCTGGAACCGGCACGGAGGCCGGCCGGATCTCGTGGATCCGCTTCGGGGTACCGATATCCACGTACGGAGCGTACGCCTGTTCGGTGATCGGCGCGAGCAGCCCCTCTCCGACCCCTCTATGTGAGTCGGTAGATCCCCTGGAACGTGCTGAAGTAGATCCGCCCGGTGGGCCCGACCTCCATCGAATAGATGGTTCCGTCCGGGGAGGTGAAAGGTTCGCTCGGTCCGCCGACGATGCCGTCGCGTCCTGCGTTCAGCGTGAACACCCGCAGGATGCCGTCGTTGTTCGCCCCGACCAGAAGCTTGCCGGCCATGCCGGTGATCCCGCAGCCGTTACAGAACGCGTCTCCGGTGATCCCGATGGTGGGTCCGGTGAACCACTCGGGCTGGTGCTGCGGCGAAGGGCCGCTGTTGTTCGTGTTGCCCGGTGCAGAGCCGCTGCAGGTTTCGCTTGGTCCCCACGAATAGTTCTCCCCGCCCACCGGCCGGTTGATCTCGTCGTTGCACTCCGGGCCGTTCTCCGTCTCCCAGATGGAGCCGGTCGAGGGGTCGAAGGTGAACCCGTAGGAGTTCCGGTGGCCGAACGAGAAGACCTTGCTGCCGGCGATCGGGTTGTCGCTCGGAACCGAACCGTCGGGGTTGATGCGCAGGAGCTTCCCCCGGAGGTTGCCCCCTGAGAGGTTCTGGGCGTTGGCCGAATCGTGCCCGTCGCCGATGAACACGTAGAGCTTCTTGTCGGGACCGAAGAGGATGCGTCCACCGTTGTGATACGGGTCTGAACTCGCCGGCTGGGAGAGGATCGCATGCATCCCCGTTCCCTGGCCTTTCTTGATCGGGATGCGGACCACTTGGTTCTGCAGTGAACCGCCGGCCATCCTGGTCGCGTAGACCCAGAGCACCCGGTGTGTATTCCACTTGGGTCCTACGGCGACGCCGAGGGCCCCCCGTTCACCGCTGCCGTTCACCCCGGGGATCTGGAACATCGTTCGGTGGTGGCCGCTCGAGACGTCGAGCAGTTCCACGTTCCCGGTGGTCCGTTCGAGATAGACGATGTTGCCGTTGGGGAGCACGGTGAACCCGGCCGGGTTGTTCAGACCGGTGGCTATCGGGTGTGCGCCGACGGCGGCACGGCTAGCGGGGTTGCCGAGGGCGGCATCGACGCCTGCGCGGGCGGGTGCCCCCGAACATGCCGCGAGCAAGGCGATCGCTCCGAGCCGGGCCAAGGTCCTGCTCTTCGTCAAGCCGTCCAGGTGCATGTGCCCCCCCTCGTCGGTGTGACAGCATTGGTGCGTGCCACTCCCACCTTCGATGTTCGGCGTCCCGCACCTGCGAACTGAAGACCCCCGCTTCATCCGGGGTGAGGGCAGGTACCTGGAAAACATCGACATCCCGGGGGCGCTCCGCGCCGTGTTCGTTCGCTCCATGATGCCGCACGCGCGGATAAACGGGGTCGACACGAGCGCTGCGGCGGCGATGCCGGGTGTGGTTGCGGTCTATGTCGCAGCGGATATGGAGATCGCGCCCCAACCCCCGGCGGGCAACATCTCGCCGTCGTTCTCCCGGGAGGTGTTGGCCCGGGACGTCGTTCGGTTCGTCGGGGAACCGATCGCGGTGGTCCTCGCCCAGACGCTTGCGCAGGCCGTGGACGCGGCCGAACAGGTCTGGCCGGACTACGACGCGTTAGATGCGGTGATCGATCCAGAGGCGGCCGAACGCAACGGCGCGCCGCTGCTCTGGCCCGAGAGCGGCTCCAACGTGGTGCACCGGTTCGAGCATCGGTGGGACGACGATCCGTTGGCCGGTGCCGACGTCGTGGCGCGCGGCCGGTTCGTCAATCAGCGCGTAGCGCCTGCTTCCATGGAGACGAACGGGATCGCCGCAGTGCCCGAAGCGGGTGGCGGACTCACGGTGTGGGTTTCAACGCAGGTGCCGTTCGATGTTCGGAGCGATGTGGCCGACGCAGTGGGGATGGACCGGTCGGCGGTTCGCACCATCGCCCCCGACGTGGGTGGCGGGTTCGGCGCGAAGCTCTACACCTATCCCGAGTACCTCGTGATCGCGAAGGCGGCGGTGAAACTCGGAACGCCTGTGCGGTGGACC
>JAXDJY010000271.1:0-3070 GCA_034667445.1 Actinomycetota bacterium
CCCTCGTGGATGTGGACCCCGAGTCGTTGCGCCGCGGTCGCGTAGCCCCACACCACGGAGTCGTGGTGGGCGATCGATCCTGGCGGGTGATAGCTCGCGCCGATCACCGGCAGTTCCCCTCCCCCGGACATGTCGATGTGCGGGCACATCTTCAGGACCTCGTCGGTGCTCAGGATGTCGGTCTGCACGCCGTACGCACGATTCAGGAGCGACTTGTCCCGCTCGACCTCGAGCGCGTCGATGGTGTGCACCAGATCGAGTTCGCCGGCGGTAGTGAACATGATGTTGAAGTCCAGGCGCTGGCTCAGCGTCTGCCAGATCTCCAGGCTCGCCTTATAGAGCGGCACGGTCTCGGGGGTGTTGTAGTTCGCCCTGACCACTTGCGTATTGCGACCGCTGCCGCCGCCGCCGATGTAGTCGCGTTCGAACACCGCCACGTTCGTGATGCCGTGGTTGGCGGCGAGGTTGTAGGCGAGACTCAGCCCGTTGACGCCGCCGCCGATGATGACGACGTCGTAGGCCGACTTGACGTTGGCTGTTCTGAGGAACCGGCGCTTGCGGAGCAACCCGGTCATCGCGATCCCCAAGGTGCCGCGGGCGCTCCCGTGATGCCCAGGTCAGAACAGCGGTCCAGGATGCGCTCGTGGAGATAGGAGCCCCACATCGCGGCGACGAACAGGTGTGCGCGGCCGTGGTCGATCACGACGCGCGCGGGGATGTGCGCAACATCTCCTTGCGTGAACCCTGCGGTCTCCGCGTCGAGTTCCAGGTGCGAGAGCCGCTGGAGCGCGTCGGGGAGCCGGTCGCCGAAGAGCGTCCAGACCGCCCACCCGTCGGTCCCGTCCATGATCACGGCATCCGGATCGCCCGCGGTGACGGCTGCGGCGTCGCGCAGGAGGGCGGCTGCCGCCCCGGCTTCACGGACGAACATCGCCTCGTCGGGCGCGATCCGGCAGCGCGTCGCACCCGCGGGCGCCAACGCATCGAGCGCCGCAGGCTCCGCGTGGACCTGCACCACGCTCACCGATGTCGCGGAGACTTCAAGCACGGAGGTTCGCCGCTTCCGGATCGTAGAACGGGGTCGGCACGACCCGGCACGTCACGCCGTCGGCCGTCAACTCGCTCGGGAACTCACCACCGACCGACTGGAGCCATCCGAGTCCGACGCCGTATCCGAGGACGGGGGAATGACCGCATGACGTCACCCTGCCGACGATCCTGCCTTCCGTCATCAACGGCACCCCGCGCCGCGGCTCCGCATCGAACCGAAGGCCGACCAGCTTCCGCTCCGACGGCAACATGGCCATCCGCTCGAGCGAGGACCGGCCGATGAAGTCGCCTTTGTCCATCGCGACCGCCCAAGGGAGCCCGAGCTTCGTCGGGTGGTCGTCGGGGAGCGTGTCCTGGGCGAGATAAAAGTGGCCCTTCTCCAAGCGGAGCAGATCCAGCGCGTCGAGCCCGTGGGGCCGGATGTCCCATTCGGCCCCGGCGCCCATAAGCGCCGTCCACAGATCGACGCTTCGCGACCGCATGTGATGCAGCTCGAAGGACAGCTCACCGACGAACCCCACCCGAACCGCGCGGCACGGGACGCCGGCGACCGTCACATTGCCGAGGCCCGGGTACCGGATGGCATCCGAGGAGAGGTCGTCGTCGCTCAGTTTCGTCAAGAGGTCACGGGCGCGGGGTCCGGCGACGTTGATGGCGCCGAGCATCGCGGTCTGGTTCATCACATGCGCATGGAGACCGTAGCGATCGGCCCAGTTCCGCAGACCCGCCTCCATCGCGTCGGCGCCACCGGACGTAGAGGTCAGGTAGTAGCGGCCGTTAGGGAGCGCGCAGATGAGTCCGTCGTCCATGACGTAGCCGGCCTCGTCGAGGGCCAAGAGGTAGCGGCTCCGACCGGGCACGAGATCTCGTATCCGTGTCGGGAACACGCGGTCGACCAGCGCTTCCGCGTCCCGCCCGGCGATGAGGAATTTCCCGAGCGTGCTCACGTCCATCAGCGACACTCTCTCGCGAACGGCGCGGTACTCCGCCAGCCAGTCCCCGTAGTGGTATGGGCGGATCCAACTTCCCGACCAGTCCAGACGGGCGCCCGCCGCGAGGTGCGTGTCGTGCAGCGCCGTCTTCTTCGGGATGATCTCGTTGACGCCACCGGCGAGGTCGCCGAGGCGGACGGTGCGCGCGGGTGGACGGGCGGTGGTCCGCGCACCCGCCTGCGGGGTGGGCGCACCGACGGCCGCGAACGCCGCGAGGTGCCGCCCGCACATCGCGCCCTGGCACGGACCCATCGTCGCCGTGGTGTATCGCTTCAAGATCTCGGACGAACGCCACCCCTCCGCCCACGCGGCTTCAAGGTCGTGCACAGACACGTCAGCGCAGAGACAGACGTAGCCATCGGCGCCCATCCGAACCGGATCGGGTTCACGGGGGGTCTCCTCCCCCTCACCGGCGCCGGCCGCCGTCCCCGACGCTTCCGCCTCCGCGAGCGAACAGCCGGGCAGCACGACCTCGCCCGCGCCGCACACCGATAGATCTCCGCTCATCCGCAGCAGACCGTCGCGAGGGGCGGACCCGACCGAGAGCGTGAGCACATCGCACTCGATGGTTCGCTCGCCTCGGCGGGTGGAAAGACGGACGGCGGTGAGCTGGTTCCGTCCTTCGGCCAGCACGACCTTCGCATCCGGGAGCACCTCGATCCCCGCGGGCACCACAGCGGCCAGGGCCTCCGGGACCACCGCCGCACGGACGATCACGTGCGCCGCCTGCAGGGTCTGAAGGTGCAGGATCCCCTCCATCGAGTGGGCGACCACGACGGCATCGTTGCCCGGCGCGACGCCATGCACCCCGGCCAACCTCGCTGCGCCTCGCCCCAGCCACACACCCGGCAGGTCATTCCCGGGGAAGACGGCGTGCGTCTCGACGGCCCCGGTCGCCACGATCACCCGGCCGGGATCCACCTGAAGCAGTTCGTCGGGGCCGATCACCGGCACCAGCGGCCCGTCGTAGACACCGACCGCGGTGTGACTCTCGAGCACGGTGACGTTCCCCATGGCGGCGAGGTCGC
>JAXDJY010000272.1:0-3620 GCA_034667445.1 Actinomycetota bacterium
CCGACTTCAGCGGCGGCGCGACGGTCACGATCACGAACAGCGTCATCACCCGCAACCGCGTCGCGCCCACCGACACGGTGCCGTTCGGTCCACCATGTCCCAGCGGTCCCTGCCCGTTCGCACTCGCCGCGGGGGGTGGGATCGACAGCTGGGGAACGCTGACCCTGGAGAACACGACGGTCAGCAACAACCTCGTCGGCTCGGCCTCGGGCCTCTCCACGCTTGCCAGCGACGCCGACGGCGGCGCGATCATGAACAGGCTTGGCCCGCTCACGATCAGCGACTCCGTCATCCATGGCAACCAAGCGAGCGCAACCGGTCACAACGGACGGTTCGCCGAAGGCGGAGCCATCCTCACGTTCGGTCCCAGGATCTCCGTCACTAACAGCTCTGTGACCGATAACAGCGCCGTCCTGGCGTCCTCGCTCCCCAGCAGTGTCGAGCAGTTGGCCAACGGTGGAGGACTCCACATCACCAGCGACGTATCCGCCGCCACGATCACCAACACGTCGATCTCCGGTAATTCGGTGAGCATGACGAACACAGTCGGTGACGCCAACGCATTCTCGGGCGGCATCCACGTCGACCTGGGTGTCCACTTCAAGCTCGTCAACAGTGTCGTCGCCGACAACAGCGTCCGCTCCGCGACGACTCGTGGCTCGTCGGGCGACGCCGAAGGAGACTCGGGCGCGGGCGAGCTGCTCGGCACGATCACCAACACGCGCTTCACCGGCAACACCGTCGCCGTCAGTTCCGCGGCTGGGGACGCGACCGCCTTCGCGGGCGCCTTCATCGACTTCGGGTTGATCACGAATAGCGTCGTCAGCGACAACCACGTCCACGCCTCGAGTCCGGGAGGCGCAGCGTTCGCAGCGGCCGGCGCGCTCGTGGTCGACGAGCCGGGCGTCAGGCTGCGCAACACGGAGGTGAGCGGGAACACGGTCGATGCCAGCGGGGCAAGCGGGAGCGCACTGGGTGGCGGCATCTTCGATGCCCCCGTGCCGAACGGCCCACCGGGTGGACCGCTCGTCCTCGTGAACAGCAGCGTCACCGGCAACGTGCTGACGGGAAGCGCCGGTATCACGCTGCAGGGTGGCGGCCTCTACGTTGGCAACGTGCGGGTGACCCTGAAGAACACCGTCATCGCGGAGAACGTTCCGGATCAGTGCTTCGGCTGCTGAGCAGCGGCGACACGCCTGCGGGTCTATGTTTGACCAGAGGCCGGCGACGTACACGAGGTTGATGGGTCCGCTTCCGATAACCTGACACGCGATCGAGGGGCCGTCTGGGGCTCTTGCGTACCGGGTTTCTGGAACGTCCACGTCAGGCCCGCACTCGGTCGGGATGCCAACGGCCGAGGATGCTCTTGGTCTCAGGCAAGTCCACGAGGCTATCTGTCTCTGAATGTGCATCAACTGAGCACGCGCCCCGGCACCCGATGCCGCTGTCTTCGCCACAGCGCCCGGCGGTACCATTCGATCCGACATGTCGTCTCGGCTCACCCACTCCTCCGCCACAACCCGAGTGAGCTGCTGACCGAGGGGGAAATGAGATGCCTGTTGAGAGCGCCGAGGATCACCCCACTTACGACTTCGGCGGCAACACGGTGACGAGCTTGATCGCCCCATCGCGCGGCGGTGTCGAGTGCGTGCTCTATAGCGTGCTATCTCCGCCGGGCCACGGTCTTCCCCCGCATCGTCACGATCATCTCGACACGTTCACGGTCACTGCTGGTGGCGGTACATGGCACCTCGACGAGGAGACCTTTGACCTGAGAACCGGAGACTCCGTGGTCGTGCCGATCGGGGTACGGCACTTCCTAGAGGCTGGCCCCGATGGGGCGACGTTCGTCGTGACGATGCTCCCCGGCACGAAGTCGATCCTCGACGATGGCTCAGTATTGGTTCCAGTCTGGGTCTGGTAGAGACCCCCGTCGGCCTCTTCAAACTGGACTCGCAGCGTGGCCCCGTGCGCTTCCCAGGCTCGTTAGCTCGACACCCGGAAGAGGTGCCATCGGTCGGGAACACCCTTCAGGTCGTGCTCGCCGCGGTCCTCGAAGGTGAACCCGGAACCAGCTGTTAGGTCCTTCACGGTCTGTGACACGAGGACTTCGGACGCACCGGCGCGCCCCATCACCCGAGCGCCGATCGAGACCGATAAGCCGATGCGCTTCCCGTCGACGATCTCGCATTCGCCGGTATGTACACCCGCGCGGATCTCGATCCCGAGATCACGTACGCGCTCGGAGACCTCCATCGCACATCGGATCGCTCGGGCCGGGCCGTCGAACGTCGCGTAGAACCCGTCTCCGGCGGTGTCATTCTCGACCCCGCGCCAGCGCTTCAATCCCTCGCGAACGACCGCGTGGTGCGACAACACGAGATCCCTCCACGAGCGATCCCCGAGCGCAGCCTGCCGCTGGGTTGATCCCACGATGTCGGTGAACAGCACGGTTGACAAGACGGTGTCCAAGTCAGGTACGCGGTCGATGCCGAGGAAGGAGCGGATCGCGTCTACGAAGGAGGTGAAGTCGCCGTCCTCCTCCCCACCGGGCATGACGACGAACTTGGCGTCAGGCATGAGCGATGCCAGGTAGGTGGTCTCGGCAACGTCTGCCTCATCCCGCTCGAACACGCAGAGAAGGACAGGTACCCGGACGGCCGGGAGCACATCACGAACATCAGAGTCATACCAGACGCGCGAGAGCTCCTTCACGATATCTGGGGTAGCGGTATGTCGACTCAGTCTGGCTATGTGCTCGGCCATGTAGGGGGGCACCCGGTGTCCCCCGCTCGCCTCGACTTCCAAGAACTGCCGACCGAATTCCGAAGTCCCCCATGCGTCGAGGGATCGCTGCTCCGCCTCGACGTACTCAGGCCGAACCCCCCACGGATAATCCGGCGTCCACACTGAGCGTGCTGAGGGCGCGTACCACACGAGGGAACGGACCCGCTCGGGATAGGTCGCGGCGAAGATCAGGTTCGGGGACCCACCCTCACGGAAACCGGCGAGGACGGGGCGCGTGGCCACGGCGGCGTCTAGGACGAGCTGAAGGTCCGTGACGCGGGTCTCCAGGTTCGGCACGGCTACGTTGCGGCTGGACAGCCCGGTCGCCCGACGATCATGCAGTATCAGTCGTGACCCCTCGCCGAGTTCCTTCAAGATCGGTCCAACGAAATGGTCGTCCCAGACGAGATCGACATCTCCGAATACGTCGAACTGCCAGGCGATGTCGATAGGACCCTCACCGGAGGTCTGGTAGGCGATGTAGACATCGTCGGGCGAGATCGCGTAACGAGTGTCTGGAGTATCCATGGCATCATCCTTGGGCCTGAGTGCGCTAGGCGCAACCGGACTCGGGGTTGGGAGCTCTCCCCGGGGTGTGTCGCTATTAGTCTTCGAACGTGAGTCCCGAGCCCCCACGAGGTCCTGTGCGGTTTGAGAGACGAACACTTCATTCCGAGCCGCTCAGGCGGGACACAAGGGAGGCGCGCTGTGCCCTGGGTGGGTGACTTGGGGACGGGCGCGCCACTGAACACCACAGGGGCGCTCTGATCCAGTTCGGGCGCGGCCCCAAGCGGTAGCCCTCCGGTTGGGCGTCGTGTAGATTTCGCTCACAG
>JAXDJY010000273.1:0-5382 GCA_034667445.1 Actinomycetota bacterium
CTTCCCGCGCCAAGCGCTTTCCCTCCCACGGTGCGGGCGTGTCCGGAACGCAGCCGATGCACTGGCCAGGGCCGGCGATGTCCACGACGGCGGAGCGCCCGTCCGCATCGTGGACGCGTTCGACGAATGCGCCCGAGACAACCTTCCACACGGTGGTGCCGAGATCGCCCTGACGCAGCAGCGTGTGCCCCGCCGGGACCTTGAGGGGGAGTGGTTGATACGGCAGACGTGATGCCACAGCCACCCCTTACGACGTTCCGGCCGAAGGCTACCGGCAGGGACCGACACGGTTGCGGTGCGCGTGTCCGCCGGTCCGGCTAGATTGTGGCTGCGAACCGATATGGGGAGGTTCTCCGTGGCAAAGCCCAAGCTCGACGTGATCCTGGCGTCCATCCCGCTGTTCGATGGTCTGCCCAAGCGCCACCTGAAGCAGATCGCGGCCATCGCCACGGTGGATAACTACATGGAGGGGGCGACGATCGTGAAGGAGGGTGACCCCGGAAACAGTTTCTTCGTCGTCCTCTCGGGCCAGGCGAAGGTGGTCGTGAAGAAACGAACCGTGAACACGATCGTGCCCGGAGATCATTTCGGCGAGATCAGCCTGTTGGACGGTGAGCCCCGATCCGCGTCGGTCACCACGGAGACACCGATGACCGTGGCCTCCATCGACCGCAAAGGTTTCGAGCGCCTGCTGCAGCACGACCCCGACCTCTCGCTCGCGATGCTGCGGACCCTGGCGAGGCGCCTGCGCACCGTGAACAAGGTCGCCGGCCGATGAGAGTTGAGTTCTACCGGCCCGCGCCTGCCGACGCCGAGCCCGACGCCGTCGCCGCCGCGGCCTACGAGGTTGCAGCGACGGCGGATTGGCGCGAGGGAACCGTGGTCGTGAACTGCGAGGATCCCGAGCTCAACGAGGCTTTGGTCAAGGTGTTCCGCGCAACGTCCGTCGTCGTCCAGGACGACTCGTCGTACCGGCGGCTCGGCACCAACGGTCCCGTGGTCCTACAGCCGGGAGATCTCGAGTGGTTCCGGGCCGCCGCGCAGATCCGCGCGTCGAAGGAAACGGGCTTGGTCGCGCGGATGGTTCCCGGCGTCACCGCCGGTGGCTTCGATCCGGCGGCCGGCTACCGTGATTTCACCGACACGATCGAACGCTTGGACGACCGCAGCTCCTAAGAGACGCTCGAGCGTTCCCGATCCTGCTGGAGCCACGAGGTCCCCGCATCGCAGAACGAACGGAAATCGCAATACCGGCATTGCGGTCCGGGTGTCGGGTCGAACGCGCCCGCTCGGATCGAGTGGAGGCGTTCCAGCACGCGCTCACGGACCTCGGCGGGGTCCCGCATCGCGCTGGTGACCTCGTCGGGGCCGGCGAGGTAGAGATAGGTGAGCGTCACGTCCTCGGGGCGCTTGCGCCAGATCTCGACGCACGCCAGACCGTAGAGATCCAACTGCAACCCCACCAACGCGTCGTCATCGGCGGGTTTGCTCCCGGTCTTCCAGTCCACGACCTCCCACGGCGCATCCAGATCCGCCCCGTAGATGGCGTCGATGCGCCCGCTCACCGTGAAGCCGTCCAACCGGAGCAGGAACGGCCGCTCGGCGAACAGCGGCGTCCGATCGGCGAACCGGGAGGCGAGGAAGGCGTCCTGGAGCCGGGCGACCTTGCCGGGTTCGCCGGAGAGTTCGTCGGCGGTGAGATCCGGAGGGGCGTCGATCTCGATGAGCGAGGTTTGGCCGGCGCCACGGAGTTCGATCCACCGATGGACCTCGGTGCCCCTGCGCGCCGCGGGGCCGCTGAAGCGCGGAAGGGGGCGGACGCTGGTCCAGTAGAACCGCTTGGGGCAGCGCGCGAAGTCGACCACTCCTCCGACGCTCACCCTGGTCGGGGTGCCGACAGCAAGCCCACCGTCGGCGGCCTCCCTATCCACCAAGTGGGTTGCCAGGGAACGATTAGTGGCCGCCACGCCGTCGAACCGATCGCGCTCGGCCGGGGGAAGGGCATCCACCAACTGGGGTTGCACCGCGCCTGCATCGGCCGCTTCAGCCGCGGCGCGTCGCCATCCGTCTGCGAACAACCGGTCCGCACCATCGGGCTGCGCGGGCTCGGGCCAGGGTCGAACCAACCCCAATCGGTAGCCGAGCAACGGGTTCTCATCCACGACGATCTCCTCCGCCCTGTCGACCTCAGCGCCCGCACCATCTCCCCAGTCGGCCAGCTCGCGGAAGAACTCGCTGGGGCCGCGGGCGTTGACGTTCTCCCCGTACCACTCGGATGCGCTCACCCAGAGCGATCTCCGCGCCCGCGTGAGCGCGACGTACATCGTCCGCCGCTCCTCGATGACTTCCTGCCGTTGAAGCGCCTCCTTGAAATGACTGAGGACACCGTCGAACGTCGGCAGGATCGCGGCGTCCCCGCGGAGTTCGAAGTCGAGCGACTTACCGCGTTCGGCTGGGTTCTGCTGGATCCGCTTGGAGGGCATCCGTCCGTTGGCAACTCCGGGAACGAAGACGTGGTCGAACTCCAGGCCTTTCGCCACGTGGATGGTCATGACCTTCACGGCGTCGTCGTCGGAGAGCTGGACCGGCGCCCACTCTTCCTTCTCGAGCCGCTCCACCGCATCGACATAGTCCAGGAACGAACGGAGCGTGAGGTCGCCCTCGACCGGTTCGAAGGCGTGCACCTCATCGAGGAACGCGGCGAGGTTCCGCCGCCGGGCTCCGGCGGTGCGTTCGTCGGGATCGGCGTCCAGTTCAGCGAGGAGGCCGATGCGCCGGATGACCTCACCCAAGAAGTCGCCGACCGGGCGCCGGGCTTCGACGCGGAGTTCCCGGAGCTCGTCTCGGAACTCCTGGAGCCGTGAGCGGCCCTTCTCCGAAAGGCCCTCGACCTCGTCCAGTCGCTCGAGCGCTTCGGCGAACAAGAACGGGTTGGCCTCTCCCTCTTCCTCATCCTCGCGCATGAGCCGTCGCGTCTCCGTCTTCGCGACGGCGGCGACGAGCGCCAGATCCTTGTAGCCGATCCGATAGCGCGGACCGAGCAGGATGCGGGCCAGGGCGACCGATGCCATCGGGTCCAGGACGGAGCGGGCGTAGGCCAACACCTCGATGACCTCCGGGAGCTTGAGCAGGCCGGCGAGGTTCACGATCTCGACCGGGATGTCGCGGTCACCGAAGACCCGTTGGAGGCTCTCGAAGAACTTCGACGTCCGGCAGAGGACCGCGACATCTGACCACGCCGCACCTCCGTCACGCAGCTCGAGGATCCGATCGGCGATCCACGCGGCCTCGGTGTGTTCGTCGAGGTGGGCCACGACGTGCACGCTTCCCTGGCCGTTCTGCTCCCACGCCACCAGTCGTTTGTCGGGGTCGGGACGCTGGTCGGCGGGGAGCGATCCGATGATGGTGTCGGCGGCAGCGAGGATCTTCGCCCCGCTACGGAAGTTCGTGTAGAGCGGCAGTCGCCGCGCAGGCGAACCGTCGGCGCGGGCGAACTGCCGTTGGAATTCGAACAGGTTGAAGAGCGAGGCGCCGCGCCACGCGTAGATGTTCTGGTCGGGGTCACCCACCGCCGTCACGGGATGGCCGTCGCCGAAGACCCCCCGCATGAGCAACGCTTGCGCGACGTTCGTATCTTGATATTCGTCCAGGAGCACCGCCTCGAACCTGGCGCGATAGTCCCGGGAGACCTCGGGATGTGCGCGCACCACGGTGAGCGCCTGTTCGATCTGGTCCCCGTAGTCGATCACCCCCTTCTCGAGCTTCAGGCGGCGATAGATAGCACCGGCCTGGGCAAGTTCGATCCGCTCCAGGCTCGACCGGTAGGCGCGATCCGAACGATGGTCCTTCAGCGCTTCGAGGCGCTCGATGTTGAACTCGATGATCCGCTGCGGCGTGACCAGGTGGTTCTGGGCCTGATCGTCGAGCTCCAGGATCTTGGACACGACCGAGGGCTGCCACTCGGCCTTCACGTGCTGGAAGTCGGTCATCTCCTCCAGCACCTGACCGCAGAGTTCGCTCCGTTGTGCCGGGGAAAGCACGCGACGGCCCGGTTCGATCCCCGCAAGGGTGCCGTAGCGCTCCAGGATCTGCGCCGCGAACCCGTGGTAGTTCAAGATCTCGGGCTCTTCTCCCTCCGGCAGGTCCACCGACGCCAACGCGTGCCGGACCTTGACACGGAGGTTGTCGGTGGCCTTGTTCGTGAACGTGAGGCAGAGCATGTTGCCCGGCCGGACGCCCGGGTTCACGGTGCCTCCATCGGGGGCGACGCGGCCGATCGCGGCGAGGGCCAGATAGACGACGCGGGCGGCCATGACGCTGGTCTTGCCGGAGCCGGCGCCCGCGATCAGGACGTAGGGCTCGAGCGGCATGCTGATCGCATCCCACTGCTCGTCGGTGACATCGTCGACCCCGCCCATCGCTGCGAGGATCTCGGGCGGCACGCGCCTGCTCATCGCAGCGCCACCTCCTCGACGGGGAAGAGCTGCCGGCCTTCGGGGAACAGCGGGCAGAGCGTCCTGTATTCGCAGAAGTGGCAATCCGCGTACGGGTTCGGGAGGTACACGTCGCCCTGGTTCAGTTCCTTCATCCGAGCGATGAGTTCACTCAGGCGCTCGCGGATGCGCGCGGTGTACGCCTCCTCTTCTCCTTGGCTCACGACCCACTTGCGATGCTCGATGCGCCCGTCCTTCCAGTTGCCCTTGAGGTAGGTGAGCTCGACCATCTTCACGGGTTGATACTGCTGGAGGTCTTCGGCTTCCTGTACGGCGAGGTAGTAGATACCGAGCTGCAGGCTCTCCTCGGCCTTCGGCGCGCGGTCGGCGTTGCCGCTCTTGAAGTCGGTGATGGCGGTCCCGTCGACCGCAGGTCCGATCCGGTCGATGTACCCGATGACCGTCACCTCGTCGAACTCGAACTCGAAATACTGCTCGATCGCCGTAGCCGGCGTCGCGGCATAGTTGTCGAACCAGTTCTTCAGCATCTTCGTCTTCGCGAGGTAGCGGAACGCCTCGCTCACGGCCCGCGAGGGGAACTCCTGATGCCGCCATCGCGCATCGAGTGCGGCAGTCATCGCCTTCGGTGACTTCTCCAGTTCGCCCTTCTCGGTCTCTTCGATTAGCTTGTGCACGGTCTTGCCGACCCACGCGTGGTACCCGCCCGGCCGGCCGAGACCCAGCTCGTTGCGCAGGACGTGTTGCAGCTCGCAGTTCTCCAGCGTGCTGAGCTTGGAGTAGCTGAGGTGGAAGGCCTCGTGGAGCGGCTTGCCGGTGTCGCTCCACTCCCGTTGGAACCACCATCGGGATGGGTCTACGCCGAGCGCCACCAACCCTTCGATGGCCGCCAGTCGTTCGACATCGGCCGCGCCGGCGTCGGACAAGGTTC
>JAXDJY010000274.1:0-3108 GCA_034667445.1 Actinomycetota bacterium
GTGTCGTACATGAGCAGCAGGGCCCGGATGCCCAGAGGGATGCCGAGAGCCAGAAGGACGAGCCCGAGTGCCGTGAACGATGTCCGGTTCTTGTCGCGGGGCCTGCTGCTCACGGAACCTCCTCGACGGTGCGAACCCACGACGATTCGATCCGAACGCGGTCATCCGGACTCCGGAGATCGATCCGTTCCCGATCCTCGATGAACCAGCCCTCCAGGGCGTCGAACAGAACGTTGGCGGAGCGCACTGGGATCTCATCGAACGTGTACCGCGCATCGTTCATCCGGGCCACTGTACCGACGCGCCCGGGAGGGGTTAGAGTCTGCGGAGCATCCAAACCGTAAGGGGGCACGTATGGCCAGCAAAGACAAGGGCGGGTCGAAGGGCAATAAGAAGGCCGCATCTTCGACCCTGAAAGAGAAGCGCGAAGCCAAGAAGGCGAAGAAGTCCGGCAAGTCCAGCAGCAGCTAGTCCCGCCTCCCGCGGCTCGGTGGCTGCGACCACCGCTTGCCTCCAGGCCCCTCCGCAGTCAAGGATGTTGGCATGAGCGCGACACAGCCGGCCGACATCCTGGTGCGAAACGCCCGTGTCTACACGGTGGATCCGGATCTCCCCTGGACAGAAGCCGTTGCGGTGCGGGGAGATCGGATCGAGTGGGTGGGAACCGACTCCGAGGCCGACACGCATACGGGTCCAGACACGATCGTCATCGATGCCAAGCGGAAGATGCTGCTTCCCGGTTTCATCGATTCGCATAACCATGTTCGCCTGGGGTCGAACCCGCTTGAGGTGAAGCTCGCCGGGGCCCAGACGCTTGATGAGATTAAGGAGCGCGTTCGAGCCTGGGCCGACGGCAATCCTGAGCTCTCGTGGATCGAAGGGGTCGGATGGAACTATTCGGCGATGCCCGAGGGGCGGTTGCCCACCTGGGAAGACCTGGAGGCGCTGACCGGAGGCAGGCCAGCCTTCCTCCTCAGCTACGACGCGCACAACGTCTGGATGAACCGCGAGGCGATGAAGATCTTCGGCATCGCTCGTGATTCCGGGGATCTGGCGTTCGGCCACGTGCAGCGGGATCCGGCGGGGGAGCCGACAGGATTCGTCACCGGCTTCGCCGTCATGGGCATCAGCCGGAGGGGACAGGCGGCGCTGGAAGGAGTGCTCCCCGGTTACGCCCACGATCTCCAGTACATCCGGACGCTCGAGAGCCTGGACATGGCGACGGCGTTCGGCATCACCACGATCGTCGAACCCCAGAACTCGCCGGACGACCTGTGGATCTACCAGCGTGCTCGGGATGAGGGCCGGCTGCGTTCCCGGGTGGTCGCGGCTATGTTCCACCCGGTCGGGACCACCGACGCCGAGCGGGCCGAGTTCGCCGCGGCGCGCGAGCGATTCACCGACGACCACCTCCGCGTCGCGCCGATCAAGCTCTACATCGACGACGTCGTCGAACCCTGGACGGCTGCCATGCTCGAGCCGTACGCGAACCGTCCGGGGGAACGCGGCGACACGTTCTGGGATCCCAAGGAGTTCGGTGAGCTCATCACCGAGCTCGAGCAGCAGGACTATCAGTGCCACATCCACGCGACCGGCGACCGTGGTATCCGGTCGGCGCTCGATGCGATCCAGACCGCGCGCGATGCCAACGGCTCAGGGGACCGGCGTCACCTGATGATCCACACGGAATGCCTGAACGAAGAGGACATACCGCGCTTCGCCGAACTCGGGGTGGTCCCGGGGATGCAGCCACGGCATTGTTCCCCCGACATCGTCGCGGATTGGCGAGCGAACGTCGGTGAGGAGCGCTGGCGACACGCCTGGGCGTTCCGATCGTTGCAGGAGGCGGGCGCGACGCTCGCGTTCAGCTCGGACTGGAACGTTGCGGAGATGGATCCGGTGATCGGCATCTACTCGGCCATCACTCGAGCCACGCTCGACGGCTCCGAGTCGTGGGTCCCCGAGGAGCGCGTCGACCTCGCCGCCGCGATCCGCGCCTACACGATGGGTGGCGCGTACGCATGTTTCGCGGAGGATGACCGCGGTTCGATCACCCCCGGGAAGTACGCCGACCTCACCCTGCTCTCCCATGACCTGTTCGGACGGGTGAAGCCGGATCCCCGGCGGATCCTGGATGCGAAGGTCGAGATGACGATGGTCGGCGGGAACGTCGTGCACGATGCCTGGGATCCGGAGACCGCCGGTCACGGGCGCTCGTAGTATCGCGCCGATCGGCGCCTGTATCGTGAGGGCTCGTGCGTTGTCCGGCGCCGCATCGGCGCTCTGACCTTAAGTCACCGGTGGCCCACTATGACGATCAAGATCGAATGTCCGACGTGCGGCCTCCGCTCTTACGCGGAGTTCAGCTTCGGCGGCGAGCTTCGTGACTTGGATGCACCGACCCCGAACGAGGATTTCGTTCGGGTGTACCTGCGCGAGAACGCGCTCGGTCTGCAAACCGAGCGCTGGTATCACGGCTTCGGCTGTCGCCGCTGGTTCCAAGTGACGCGTGACACGGTGACGAACCGGACCGAGGGCTAGTGGGCAACATCCAGTTCGAAGGCAAGCGGGTTCCTACGGACGACGGGGATACGGTCGCGTCGGCGCTGTACCGGGCCGGTGTCCGAACGTTTACCCGTTCGCTGAAGCACCATCGTCGCCGCGGGCTCTATTGCATGACCGGCGACTGCCCCAACTGTCTGCTCACTGTGGATGGGCAGCCGGGCTGCCGCGCCTGCACGACGCCTGCGCGCGACGGCTGCTCCGTTCGTAGGGAATCCGGATGGCCCTCAACCGAACGTGACGTGCTGAAGATCACCGATCACCTTCACCGGTTCATGCCCGTGGGCTTCTACTACAAGGTGTTCGTCCGGCCGCGGTGGGCTTGGGAGTTCGCGGAGAAGATCATCCGGCGCGCGACGGGGATAGGGACGCTACCGATGGGACAGCCGCCCCGCGTCAAACCCAGCCGTCACGTGCATACCGATGTGTTGGTGGTGGGCGGGGGTCCGGCAGGGCTCGCGGCGGCGAAGGCGGCTGGGACGTCCGGCGCTCGCGTCCTGGTTTGCGATGAAGGTGTTCCGGGCGCTGCGCTCGCGCCGGGGGACG
>JAXDJY010000275.1:0-3732 GCA_034667445.1 Actinomycetota bacterium
AAGCTCGACGCGGGCGCCGATTTCGTCATGACGCAGATCGCCTACGACGTGGACGCGCTCACCGCTTGGGCGGACCGGCTGCGTCCGGTGGGACTGTTCGAACGGGCGAAGGTATTGATCGGCATCACACCGCTCAAGAGTGTGAAGCAGGCGTCCTTCATGAACGACAAGTTGCCGGGCGTCCGCGTGCCCGACCAGATGCTGGCCGCGTTGCGGGATGCGGGGGACGAGGCGTCCGCCGTTGGACTCGCGTTGACGGTGGACGTGGTGCGGTCGATCCTTCAGATCCCCGGGATCTCGGGCGTTCACCTCATGGGTATGGGCGACGACGCGTCGGTTCGCAAGGTCGTGAACGGGGCGGGGCTGTTCCCGCGACCCGTGCGCTAGCCGCGCTCGTCGATCGGTTCATAGACGCGGTCGGTCGGACCGACGTACTCGCTGCCCGGACGGATCACTTTGTTGTCGGCGTATTGCTCACGCACGTGTGCGGTCCATCCCGCCATCCGCGCGAGCGCGAAGATCGGCGTCATGAGGTCGGTCGCGATCCCGAGCACGTGGTACACGCCGGCGGCGTAGAGGTCCACGTTCGGCCAGAGGCTCTTCTGCTCGTAGACGGTCTCCTGCAGCGCCTCGAAGATCTCCGCCCAGATGATTGCGTCATGTCGCTCTGCAAGATCTCGCAACAGCTGCCTCAGTTCCGTCGCTCGCGGATCCATCGTTGTGTACACCGCGTGACCGAACCCCATGATCTTCTGATGACGCTCCAGCCTGGCGGCGACGTAGGCCGCCGCGTTCTCGGGCTTGCCCACCTCCTCGGCCATCTTCATCGCCTCCTCGTTCGCCCCGCCGTGGAGCGGGCCTTTTAGGCAGCCGATCGCCCCCGTGATGGCGCTGAACATGTCGCTCAGCGTGGAGGCGATGATCCGCGCGGTGAACGTCGAGGCGTTCATCGTGTGGTCGGCGTAGAGGACGAATGTCGTGTCCAACACGCGGGCGTCTTCCGCGTCCGGCTCCTCGCCTTGGAGCATCCACAAGAAGTTCGCCGCGTGGGGGAGCTTCGGGTTGGGCGGCACCACTTCCTGGCCGGTTCGCAAGCGCTGGAAGCAGGCGATGAGCGTCGGGATCTTCGCTATCAGCCGCAGTGCCTTGCGGTACTCGGCCTCGGGTGAGTCGTCCCATCCGTCGGGGTCGTAGGCCGAAGCGGCGCTCACGCTGGTGCGGAGCATGGACATGGGTGAGGCCTGCTGGGCGAGCGTCGGCATCATCTTGGCGAGGAAGGGGTTGAGTTCGCGTTCGCCGGCCATGAACTCGGCGAGCTCTTCGAGCTGCGTCCGGGTGGGGAGGTCGCCGTGGTGCAGGAGGTAGATGACCTCCTCGTACCCCGCGTGCTTCGCGAGATCGGCGATGTCGTAGCCCGCGTACCAGAGACGGCCGTTCTCACCGTCGATGTCGGAGATCTTCGTTCGTGCGGCGACGATCTCTCTGAGTCCCTTGTCCGGCATGGTCTCTTCGTCCCTGGTCGATGTCCCCCGGGCGCCCGGGGCGGATTCTGCAAGGATAGTCCCCGCGCCACCCGGGGACCAAAGTCGTGGGCCGAACCCCAGGTCAGAGTCGCCAAGAAACATCGGATGAAGGAGTGCGGTGGGTCACGACGTAACGCTGATCCCCGGTGACGGGATCGGACCCGAGGTTATCGAGGCGGCACGCCGCGTCGTCGAAGCCACCGGGGTCTCCATCAACTGGGATCGGCAGGACGCGGGGGCTGCCGCATTCAGCCGCCGCGGGACGCCGCTGCCGATGGAGACCCTTGCATCGATCCGAGACCGACGCGTCGCACTGAAAGGGCCCGTCGAGACGTCGGTGACGAGTGGCTACCGCAGCGTGAACCTCGAACTCCGCAAGGAACTCGGATTGTTCGCATCCGTGCGTCCGTGCGTGCTGTATCCAGGCGTCCCGAGTGTGTTCGAGCATGTGGATCTGATCGTCATCCGCGAGAACCTCGAGGACATGTACACGGGATATGAGTTCGAGATGGGGACGCCGGCGGCTACGGAACTCATCGGGTTCATCGAGGACGCGACCGGACACCACATCCGAGAGGACAGCGGACTCTCGATCAAGTCGATCACCGAGGGCGGCAGCGAACGCATCATGCGCTTCGCATTCGAACTGGTGCGCGAGCGAGGGAGGAAGAAGCTCACCGCGAGCCACAAGGCGAATATCATGAAGTTCTCTGACGGCTTGTTCTTGGAGGTGGCGCGGCGGGTGGCGACCGAGTACCCCGACGTGGAGTTCGAGGATCGGATCATCGACGCGCTCTGCATGCAGCTGGTCCAGGCACCTGAGCGCTTCGACGTCCTGGTGCTTCCGAACTTCTACGGCGACGTGGTGAGCGAGCTCGGCGCGGCATTGATCGGCGGGCTGGGGGTGGCTCCCGGCGGCAACTTCGGTGACGACGGCCGGGCGGTCTTCGAGGCCACGCATGGGACAGCCCCACGCCTGGCGGGCACGAACCAGGCCAACCCGATCGGCGTGATGCTGAGTGGCGCGATGCTACTCCGCCATATCGGCGAGACGGAGGCCGGGGACCGGTTGGATGCGGCCGTGGTCGCGCTGCTCGCGGACGGCGCCCACGTACCTCGCGATCTCCGGCGCAAGGACGACGACCGTCCGCCCGCCGGCACCTTCCAGGTCGCCGAAGCCGTCATCGCGCTGCTCTAGCTGCCTATCCAGGTCAGCGCGGCCGCCCGCTTCGTAGCATGTGCCTCGTTCGGACACCCACCACCGAAGGAGCGCATACGTGAAGGTCACCGTCGTCGGAAGCGGGTTCGTCGGGCAGACGGCCGCCATGCGGATCCTTGAGAAAGGCCTCGCTGAGGTCGTCCTCATCGACATCATCGAAGGCAAACCCCAAGGACTCGCCCTCGACATGAAGGAAGCGGCGCCCGTCGAGCGCTACGAGCCGAACATCACCGGCACGAACGACTACGCGGACACGGCCGGGAGCGACATGGTCGTCATCACCGCCGGCTTCCCCCGTCAGCCCGGGATGAGCAGGATGGATCTGTTGGGCAAGAACGCGGCGATCATGACCGACGTGGTGAACCGGGTCGCCGCCGTCTCACCGGACGCCATCCTGATCGTGGTCTCCAACCCGCTCGACGAGATGACCTTCCTCGCGGCCCAGGTCTCGGGATTCCCGAAGGAGCGGGTGTTCGGCATGGCCGGCGTGCTGGACTCGGCGCGGTTGCGCTTCTTCATCTCTGAGGAACTCGGCGTCTCGCCCTTGGTGGTGGAGGCGATGACGCTCGGCTCACACGGCGACGCGATGATCGCGCTCCCACGCCACGCGACCGTCGACGGCAAGCCGCTCCCGGAGCTGGCCGACCAGGCCACCCTGGACCGCCTCTTCAAGCGAACCCGCGATGGCGGCGCGGAGATCGTCGGTCTGCTGAAAACCGGCTCGGCCTACTACGCGCCGAGCGCTTCCGTCGTCGCGATGGTGAAGGCGATCGCCGAGGACTCCGGCGAGGTCCTGCCCGTCTGCGCCTGGGCGACGGGTCAGTACGGGATCAGCGATGTCTACGTCGGCGTCCCGGCCAAACTCGGCCGAACCGGCATCCAGGAGATCGTCGAACTCGACCTCAACGACGACGAACTCACCCAGCTCCGGGCAGCGGCCGAGGGCATCCGAACGAAGTGCGAGGACCTGGCGAAACTCTGATCGCGGCT
>JAXDJY010000276.1:0-3562 GCA_034667445.1 Actinomycetota bacterium
GTAGGTATCGCGTTCTCCGGAAGTGGAGCTGCGATGCCGGGACAGATCCTCCAGAACGCAGACGCGGCCATGTACCAAGCCAAGGCAGGCGGAGGCGGAGGCCACAGGATCCTCGACATCCGAGAGCAGGCCCAAGACCACGAACGAGCGGGCTTGCTCCAGGACCTTCGGGGTGCGATCAACCGGGATGAGTTGCGAACGGATTATCAGCCGATCGTGCGGACGGCGGACGGACGTGTCGCAGGCGTTGAAGCATTGCTCCGGTGGGCGAGCCCTGCCCACGGCTTGGTTGCCCCCGAAACCGTGATACCGCTCGCCGAGCAAGGTGGACTCATCGTGGACATCGGACGATGGATCCTTGAACGAGCGTGCATCGACCGATCGGGATTCACCGACCGCGTGCCGTTCGAGGAGTTCCAGCTCGCGGTCAATGTCTCGCCGCAGCAGTTGATGTCCCCGGGCTTCGCAGCCACCGTCGCCGCGATCCTAGTCGAGACACGGACCGAGCCCAGCCTCCTGACACTTGAGGTCACTGAGAGCGTCTTCGTCCACGACGGACCGCGCGCGCTCGTCATACTGAAGGACCTCAAAGACCTCGGGGTATCGGTGGCACTGGACGATTTCGGAACCGGGTATTCCTCCCTCAGCTATCTGCGGCAGTTCCCGGTCGATGTCGTCAAGATCGACAAAGGGTTCGTAGCGGAACTCGGGAGCCCGATCACGTCGGCGATCGTTTCAGCGGTGGTCGACCTCGCGCACGTACTTGGGATGACGGTGGTCGCGGAGGGCGTGGAAACCCTCGCGCAGTTCAAGCGCGTGGCGGCGATGGGATGCGATGCGTGCCAAGGGTTCTTCTTCGCCAAGCCGATGAGCGCGGACGATCTTCGGACCCTGGTCCTCGAGGATGGGGCAGGGGGCCACCCACGCCTTCCGGCGACTGCCGCAGTCTGACCTTCTCGCTCACTCGGTCGCCGACCGTTTCCTCCGCAAGCGCTGCGACAGCTCTTCGAGGATCTTGAGTGCGATATCCGGCTCACTCCTCAGCATCTTTCGGAACGCGGCACGGGGGATCCGCAACGTTGCGAGCGGGGATGTTGCGACGACGGATGCCGACCGCGGGCCGCCATCGAGTAGGGCGAGCTCTCCGAAGAAATCCCCGGGTCCGAGTCGCGCGAACGCACGGTTGGAGTAGCCGGCCATCACCTTGGCCTCACCATCCAGGATGACGAAGAACGCGGTCCCACGGCTGCCGTTCTGAACCACCGTTCGTCCGGCCCCGTACCGAACGTGATCGGCGAGGCCGGAGAGGCGGCGGAGATGCCTCGTCGACAGACCGGCGAAGAGCGGGACCTGCTTCAGCGCCTCGAGGCTCTGACGACTGGGCGAGCGTCGCCTCCGGGTGCGCGGCGAGACTTCCGCGGCCTGGAACGCGGACGACACCCGTGGTTCGATCTTGCTCATCGCCTACCTCCCGGCGGGAGCCTACACCGGGAGCACGGGGCCGATTGGCGCCTCGGGACCTCGACGGGCTGCGTTCCATCGGCCAGGATGTCCTCCGTGACCGCGCCGGGGGAGGAGAGCACGTCGCGCGGGATGCGCGCCCCCTTCAGACACTCGGACTTCCGCCGGCTGGCGCTCGCCCTGGCGATCAGCCAGACCGGGGATTGGCTCTACAACGTCGCCCTCATCGTTCTGGTGATCCGCGCTACGCATTCGGCCGGGTGGGTCGCGGCCGCCGGTATCGTGCGCCTGGTCCCGTACGTGGCGCTCGGGACCCTCGGTGGGCTCGTGGCCGACCGTTATCCCCGCAAGGCCGTCATGATCGTCTCCGATCTCGCCCGCGCGGCGATCATGGGTCTCCTCCTGGTCGTCTCGGTATCCTCCGGGTCCGCCCTCATCGCCATCCTGCTTGCCGGTCTCTCCACGAGTTTCGCGGTCGCCTACGGACCTGCGCTCAGCGCAGGACTTCCCCTCATCGTCGACGAGGACGAGCTCTCGGCCGCGAACTCGATCACGAGCACGATCCAGAACGTGTGTATCGCGCTCGGGCCAGCCGTCGGCGGGGTACTGCTAGTCCTGGGATCGCCGGCAACGGCGTTCGGTTTGAACGCGGTCTCGTTCCTGGCCTCTGCCGCGGCCGTCGCACGCGTTCGCGCCGACCTAGGCCCGGCGCCGACGGAGGAACACCACGTCGAGCCCAGCATGCGAGACCGGCTCCGCGAAGGCATCGATGCCCTTCGGGGTTCGACGGATGTCATCGTCCTGGTGGCGGCCTGGACGGCGAGTGCGTTCCTCTACGGGACGCAGATCGTGCTGTTCGCCCTCCTTGCGGTAGGCCGACTCCACATCGGCGACAACGGCATGAGCTTCATGTATGCGGCGATCGGGGTCGGGGGGATCGCGGCTGCCGGCGTCGCTCATCGGGCAGCGGACCGGCCGCGTCAGGGGCTCACGCTCGCGATCGCCACGCTCGTCCCCGCGGTCGCGTTCGCCGGTTACGCGTTCACCACTACGCCGGCCGTGGGTTACGCGCTGGCCGGGATCGACGGCGCGGCCTCGATCGTGCTCGATGTCTTGGTGCTGACGAGCCTGCAACGGATGTTGGGCAACGAGGTGATGGGACGTGCATTCGGGGCGGTGGACTCGATCGTGATCGGCGGGATGCTTCTGGGCTCGGTCGTGGTCCCGCCGGTTGAGGGCCTCGTCGGCGTACGGGGAGCCGTTCTGCTGTCGAGTTCGGTGATCGGTGTCGTCGGAGTTTTGGTCCTGCTTCGGGCCCGCGACATCGACCGGGGCGGTGCTGAGCGCGCCACCGACCTCGCGCCCCGCGTCGCGCTCCTCTCTGGCCAGGAGATCTTCGCGGGCGCCCCACGGGCCGTGTTGGAGGCCATCGCCGAAGAGCTCTCGCGCCAGCACGTCGCCGCGGGCGAGGTCGTGATCCATGAAGGCGCCGAACCCGATGATCTGTTCATCGTCGAACACGGGCACTTCGACGTCACGACGGCCCAGAAGGGCCAGGTAGGCGAGCTGAACCAAGGCGACTACTTCGGTGAGCTCGGTCTCCTCCACAAGATCCCTCGCACCGCCACGGTGACCGCGTCGAGCGACGGCGAGCTCTGGCGGATGCCGGGGCAGACGTTCCTCCAACTTGTGAACGAAGGAGGCCAGCGTTCCCCAAGCCTCGCCGCGAACATGCAGAACAGGCTCGCGTCCGTTCGGACCGTGCACCGTGAGGAGCCTTAGCTCGTCCGGACCGCGACGAGAGGTCACCTAGTTGCGGAAGACGAACTCGGCTGCCTCACACAGTTGCTCGTAGCCGATCCGCGCGTAGATGGCGTTCGACGTTGGGTTCGCAAGATCGGTGAACAGGAAACACGCCGGGTCGCCCAGTCCAAGGCGCGCTGCAGACAGCTCGGCTACCAGCCGGGTCGCATAGCCCTGATTTCGGTGTTCGGGCGGGGTGTAGACGGGTCCGATGCGAGATCCCGCGCGCGGAACGTCGTGATGGCCGGCGAGGCTGATGGGCTCACCGTCCTCCCATAGCCAGAATCCGCCGCCACGT
>JAXDJY010000277.1:0-2849 GCA_034667445.1 Actinomycetota bacterium
GTTCGCCGGATCGCTGAACTCCATCCCCTGGAGGATCCGCCGGAAGTTGGAGAACGCGCTGCGGTTCTCGGCACTCTTCGTGATGGCCTGCTCCTTGAACCTGGCCGCGCGCCCCGCCATCACAGCGCCGAATCCGAGGCCGGCGACCGCCACCATCGCAGCGACGGTCGCGGCGACGACCATGCGCCCGCGGCGATGCGAGGGCACTCGCCCGGCGGCGGCGTGCTGGATCGCGGCGACCACGCGATCCTCCAAGTCCGGCTCGGGCGCCACGGCCGCGAGCGAATGCACGAGTGAGGCGGCGGCAGCGTCCAGGTCACGCGCCTCCTTCCGGCACGCGGCGCACCACGCGAGGTGCCGATCCACCCCCGCGTTCGCGTTCCGCGGAAGTGTGCCCAGGCTCCGCTCCGGCAGCATCGAACGAACCGCGGTGCACGTCATCGCTCTTTGCCCTCGTTCGCTTTACGGATCTTGATGAGCGCCGTGCGCAGCCGCGTCTTCACGGTGCCGAGCGGGATGTGGTCCTGCTCGGAGATCTCTCTGGCGGTCTGCCCGCGGAAGTAGGCGCGGACGATGAGTGCGCGTTCGGGGCCCGAGAGGGAGGCGAGCGCGCGGATCGCGGCGTCGTGCTCGATGAACGCCCGCTCTTCGTCGGGGCTCTCGTGCTCGGGCACCTCGTCCACCAGCACCAGGGTCGGGCGGGTCACGCCCGTGTCGCGACGCAGGCGGTCGACGGCGAGGTTGTGGGCGATCGTCATGAGCCAGGTGGAGAGGCGGCCGCGGGTCGGGTCGAAGCTGCCGGCCTTGCGCCACGCCGCGAGGAAGACGTCCTGCGTGAGCTCCTCTGCTGCCTCCCGCGTGCCCAGGAGGCGCATCCCCATGGTGAAGACGGGACGTCCGAAGCGGGCGTACAGGGTTCGGATGGCGGTGTCGTCACCGGCGAGGAGTCCTTCCACGAGCTGTTGTTCCTCTTTGGGGAGAAGCGGACCGTCTGGCACTCCGGTACTCCCTCCGGTATACGCGACGGAAGGCCGCGCGGGCTTGCCGGCATCTGACCCATAGATGGTCGCACCGATGCTCCTACGGTGCACGCGCTACCCGCGCGGGCGTAGGCTCAACTACGTGTACAGATAGGACGGGAAATGATAGGGTTTCGCATATGAGAAACACACGCCGGACTCGCCTCTCCCTCGTCCTCGCGGTGACCGCCATGGCGGCCGCGCTGCTTGGGATGCAGAGTGCCTCCGCCCAGACCGCCTCCCCTCGCGCCACGGTCCTTTCGCTGCATCTGACGGGCGTCGTCGACCCGTTCGTCGCCGACGCGATCCGCGGTGGCATCGAGCAGGCAAACACCGACAACGACATAGCCGTGCTTCTCACGATCGACACGCCCGGGGGTCTCTCGTCCTCCATGCGCGAGATCACCGAGGCCATCTTGGGTTCGAAGGTCCCCGTCATCTGCTACGTCGGACCCTCTGGCGCCCGGGCCGCGTCGGCCGGTGCATACATCCTGTTGTCCTGCCCGGTCGCGGCGATGGCACCCGGTACCAACGTCGGCGCCTCCACCCCGGTCGGACTCACCGGCGGCACGGAGAGCTCGAAGATCGTCGCCGACGCGACCAGCTCCATCAAGAGCCTGGCGGAGACCTACAACCGGAACGCAGACGTCGCGGCGACGTTCGTGACGGCGTCCGCGAGCATCACCGCCGAGACCGCGCTGAAGAACAACATCATCGACCGGATCGAACCGGACCAGACGGCACTGCTGACCGCCCTGTCAGGGACTCAGGTGCAGCCGGTCGCCGACAAGACGCCGATCACGTTCGGCGATCTCGGTTCGGCCGACATCGCCGAGCGACACCTCGCGCCGCTGGTCGGCGTGCTCCATGACCTCTTTGATCCGAACCTCGCGTTCATCTTCTTCTGGCTCGGCCTCATCCTCATCGTGATCGAGATCATCGTCCCCGGGCACATCTTCAGCGGCACGGTGGGAACCGTCCTGTTCCTCATCGCGATCGCGTCGTTCGGCTTCCTGCCCATCAAATCGATCGGCGTGGCCCTGCTCGTGGCATCGGCCATCTTCTTGATCGTCGAACTGAAGACGCCGACCCACGGCGCGCTCACCGGCGTCGGATTGGCATGCCTGGTGGCTGGAGGACTCCTGCTGTACAACGGCTCCGGCGGCGTTCGCGTTGCGCCGGTGGTCCTTGTCGCCGTCACCGCGATGGTCGCGGCGTTCTTCGGCCTGCTCATCACCAAGCTGATCGGGCTGCGGCATATCGCGCCCGCACTGGCGCCCGGCCAAGAGATGGTGGGCCGCGAAGGCGTGGTGTTGGCCGGAGGCCTCGGCCCTACCGGCGTCGTCCGCGTCGCGTCTGAGGAGTGGAAGGCGACGGCAGACTCGCCGCTGCCCTCCGGTTCGAGGATCAAGGTCACCGCGCTCGACGGGCTCGTGCTCACCGTCGAACCGGTTGCTGACGAGCACGACCCGGCCGGCGGCTCCCCGCAGGCCCTCGAAGGGAGGAACGTGTGAATCCATTGCTGATCGCGCTCGCGGTCATCGTGGTGTTGGTCATCATCTTCTTGGCCAACGCCATCCGGATCGTCCGTGAGTATCAGCGGCTCGTGGTGTTCAGGCTGGGTCGCCTGCTGGGCACGAAGGGCCCCGGACTGATCCTCCTGATCCCGTTCATCGACAAGGCGACGCTGGTCGACCTCCGGGAGCGATACCTGGAGATCCCCCACCAGACGGCCATCACCGAGGACAACGCCCCGATCTCCATCGACTTCATCGTATTCACGAAGGTCATCGACCCGCAGGCATCCGTGGTTGCGGTCGGGAACTTCGA
>JAXDJY010000278.1:0-2560 GCA_034667445.1 Actinomycetota bacterium
CCCCGGCGCCCAGCGCAACGCCCGCGCCGCAGCCCTCGGACGACGCCGCTCCGGCCGCTCCTCGACCTACCAGGCCCTCCGCGCCGAAGTTCGGCATCCAGGAACCGGCGGTCATCAAGCGGCTTCCCAGACCACCCGCTCCACCCGAGGTGGAACGTGAGGCCCCCGAGCGATCCTCGGATGACGGAGAGGCTGACACCGGGTCCGGGACCGGGGCCGCCAGACGCCGCCGTGGCGGACGCGGTCGTGGTGGCCGTGGAGGTGGCGCGCGAACCGTTGACACCGGCACGGGCACCGACGAGGACGCCACCACATCCGAGCCACCCGAACAACAGGAACGCTCCGGGTCGGCCCCCCGCTCCCGGTCTCCCCGCGCGCAGTCCGGCCAGGGTGATCGGCAGCAGCAACCCGGGCGCCAACGCACCCCGGCTCAGCGGAGCGGCGGATCCTCGCGAACCAGAGGTCCCGCTCGGCAGGAAGAAGATCAACGGGGGGACGACGACGCTCCTCGGACCGAGAGCCCCGATACCCAACGCGAGGATGCGCTGCCCGACGCGGAGAGCACCTCCTCCTCGCCCAACAAGCGGAGGGGTCGGCGCGGCTCAGGAACTCCCAAGCCGCGATCCGACGCCGAAGACGCGCCCAAGGCCGAGCGAGGTGGACGCCAGACCAGCGAGAAGTCGCTCGAGGCCCACATCGCTGCCGGCGGGTCAACCCGCGGGATCAGGAGCAGCCGATCGCGGACGGGACGCGTCGGTGGTCGCGATGGCCGTCGTCGGCGTGAGCCGATGCCCACGCCTCCCCGCATCACCGACAAGCTCATGGTGATCACCGAACACGGTGATCGCGATCAGATCGCCGTCCTGGAGGCAGATGTCCTGGTCCAGCACTACGTCACCCGGACCGGCGCAACCTCGATGGTAGGGAACGTCTACCTGGGCCGCGTGCAGAACGTGCTCCCCGGTATGGAAGCCGCGTTCGTCGATATCGGCCGGGGGCGTAACGGTGTCCTCTACGCGGGTGAGGTCAACTACACGCCCGAGGACCTCGAAGGTCCGGCGCCAAGGATCGAGCAGGTTCTCAAGTCGGGGCAGGCCGTTATGGTGCAGGTCACGAAGGACCCGATGGGGGGCAAGGGCGCGCGTCTGACGGCGCAGATCTCCATGCCCGGCCGGTTCCTTGTGCTCGCCCCGGATCAGGCCGTGAGCGGCATCAGCCGCCGTCTTCCTGACGAGGAACGCAAGCGGCTCAAGGGCATCATCAAGAAGGTCCGCACAGACGGACACGGGATCATCGTTCGAACGGCCGCGGAGGGCGCTTCGGAAGAGGCGCTCACCACCGACCTGCAGCGCTTGGTTCGTGAATGGGACGAGATCAACCGCAAAGCCAAGAAGGTGAAGGCGCCGGCGGTGCTCTACGAAGAGCCCGAGCTCACGGTTCGCGTGTTCAGGGACCTGTTTAACGATGAGGAGTACAAAGGCCTCGTAACCGACTCTCAGCCGGTCTACGACAAGATCATGGGATACGTGAACGAGGTCGCACCCGACCTCGCGCCCAAGATCTCGCTCCACACCGGCAAGCTGCCGGCGTTCGAGGAACATCGGATCGTCGAACAGATCCACAAGGCGCTCGACAGGAAGGTCTGGCTCCCCTCGGGTGGCTACCTCATCATCGAACGAACCGAGGCCATGACCATCGTCGACGTCAACACGGGAAAGGCCGTCGGCAAGACCAACCTCGAGGAAACGGTGAAGAACACGAACCTGGAGGCTGCCGCCGAGGTCGGTCGCCAGCTGCGCCTTCGCGACATCGGCGGGATCATCGTCATCGACTTCATCGATATGCTGCTTGAGAAGAACAAGAAGCAGGTCGAGGACACGATGCGCGACGCACTGGCCATCGACAAGACCCGATCGCAGGTGTTCGAGATCGGGCCGTTGGGGTTGATGCAGGTCACCCGCAAACGCGTGTCCGGTGGTCTGCTCGAATCGTTCTCGGAGACATGTCCCACCTGCGAGGGCCGGGGCATCATCGTCAACTACGAAGCGTGAGAGGAACCAACCATGTATGCGGTGATCAAAACTGGCGGTAAGCAGCACAAGGTGAAGCCGGGTGATGTCATCGAGGTCGAGAAGCTCGTCCACGACGGCAAGACGCTCACTTTCCAACCCATCCTCGTGGTCGACGACGACGGCAAGACGCACATCGGCGCCGAGGCAGCGGCCGCGACCGTCACGGCTAAGCCGTTGGGCGAGCAGAAGGGCGACAAGGTCAAGATCTTCAAGTACCGGCCGAAGACCGGCTACGCCAAGCGCGGCGGTCACCGCCAGCTCCTGAGCATGCTGGAGATCGAGACGGTCACGATGGGCTCGGCGAAGAAGCCGGCGAAACCCAAGGCGGAGAAGCCCAAGGAAGATGCGGCGACGGCCGAAGAGGCCTGAGTCCCCCTACCTGTCTGTTTGCTAGCCTGGAGGTCTTATGGCACACAAAAAGGGTGGCGGGTCATCCCGCAACGGTCGCGATTCCAACTCCAAGCGCCTCGGCGTCAAGGCGTACGGGG
>JAXDJY010000279.1:0-5369 GCA_034667445.1 Actinomycetota bacterium
GTTCCCTGTCGCCCGGCACGTGGACGAAGGGCTCACGCTGTATCACGGCCAGGTTCGGATCCCGGCCCAGACCACCACGAGCATCCACCTCTCACTCAACGTGCCCGACGCGTGGACGGGGAACACGGCGCAGGGTCTCTACAGGCTCACGATGCAGGACCAGCCGACGATCGTTCCGACGACGGCGACTGTCACGGTGCACGCGCCGACGGGTGCCGCCATCGCCTTCGCGACGGAAGGGATGAAGACGAGTGGCGCGACCGGCACGTGGACCGGGAAGATCGGCGACCGTTCGGTGATCGAGGTGCGGTTCCAGAAAGGTGTTTTGAGCCGTACCTGGGCCGATCTGCACGACTTCCTGTCGAAGCCGGTCATCACGTTCGGGAGCTAGCACATCACTCCCACTCGATGGTGCCCGGTGGCTTGCTCGTGATGTCGTACGCCACCCGGTTGACCCCGGGTACTTCGCGGATGATGCGGCTGGAGATGCGATCCAAGACCTCGTAGGGGAGCTTCGCCCAGTCGGCGGTCATGGCATCTTCGCTGGTCACACACCGCACGACGATGGGGCGCTCGTAGGTCCGCCCGTCTCCCATCACGCCGACGGACTGGACATCGGCAAGGAGCACGCAGAACGCCTGCCAAGTTGAGTGCTCCAAGCCCGCGCGCGTGATCTCTTCCCGCACGATCTTGTCGGCCCCCCGGACCATCCGAAGGTTCTCGCGATCGACAACTCCAACGATCCGCACCGCGAGTCCCGGCCCTGGGAACGGCTGGCGCCCGACGATCTCCTCCGGGAGTCCAAGCTCGGCGCCGACGGTCCGGACCTCGTCCTTGAAGAGCTCTCGGAGCGGCTCGACCAGCTCGAGGTCCATGTTCTCCGGAAGGCCGCCTACGTTGTGGTGGCTCTTGATGTTGGCTGCGGTCTTCGAACCGGACTCGATGACGTCGGGGTAGAGGGTTCCCTGCACCAGGAACCCGGCGCCCTCATGATCGCGCGCGACCTCCTCGAACACGCGGATGAACTCCTCCCCGATGATCTTCCGCTTGCGTTCTGGATCGGTGATCCCGGCGAGCTTGTCGAGGAACCGGTCCTCGGCCTTCACGTGGACAAGGGGAACCTGGAAATGCCGAGCGAAGGTCTCTTCGACCTGGTCTGGTTCACCGTCGCGGTTCAAGCCATGATCGACGAAGACACACGTCAGCTGTTCCCCGACGGCCCGGTACACCAAGAGCGCTGCGACCGCGCTGTCGACGCCGCCGGAGAGAGCGCAGAGCACCTCGGCGCTCCCAACCTGAGCCCGGATCCGTTGGACCGCGTCTTCGATGATGTTGGTCGGCGTCCAGTCGGGCAGCAAGCGGCACCCGTCGTAGAGGAACCGCTTCATGACCGCCTGACCGCGCGGTGTGTGACTGACCTCGGGGTGGAACTGGACGGCGTACATCCCGCGGTCCGGATCCTCCATCGCGGCGATCGGGATCTGATCCGTGGTTGCGGTCACGGTGAACCCGGCCGGAGCCCGAACCACTGCGTCGCCGTGGCTCATCCAGACGCTGTCGGTTTCGGGAAGATCCTGGAGGATCACGCTCGCCGTCCCAGTGCGGTGCAGCGTTGTCCCACCGTACTCGCGCTGCCCGGTCGCACCGACCTCGCCGCCCAGGGCCTGCGCCATGAGCTGATGGCCGTAGCAGATCCCAAGGACCGGAACCCCGAGGTCGAAGATGGCCGGGTCGACCTGCGGACCGTCGGGCTCATACACCGACGACGGACCGCCCGAGAGGATCAATCCCGCCGGGCGTTTCGCGGCGATCTCCTCCGCGGTCAGATCATGCGCGACGATCTCGGAGTAGACGTGGGCCTCACGGACCCGGCGCGCGATCAGCTGGGCATATTGCGCCCCGAGATCGACGACCAGGACCGGGCGCGGCTCAGCCATCAGCGCGCGCGTTCCCGGCCCCGAGCACGCTTAGTGACCCATCCCGACGCGCTGCTGGTTCTGATAGGTCTTGCCCTCGGTCTTGATGGAAGGAGCGATCACCAGTTCGGCCTTCTGGAATTCCTTGATCGTCGCGTAACCCGTGGTGGCCATCGAGGTCGCGAGCGCCCCGAACAGGTTGAACGTGCCGTCGTTCTCGTGCGCGGGGCCTTTCAGGATCTCCTCCATCGAGGCTACCTGCTGGGTCTTCACGCGCGCGCCCCGCGGCAACGTTGGATGGAAGGTGGCCATCCCCCAGTGGTAGCCGCGGCCGGGAGCCTCATATGCCCGCGTCATCGGCGACCCGATCATGACCGCGTCGGCTCCGCACGCGATGGCCTTCGCGATGTCGCCGCCGGTCCGCATGCCGCCGTCGGCGATGACATGGCAATACCGTCCGGTCTCGTGCAGGTGCTCCCTGCGAGCCGCCGCCGCGTCCGCGATGGCGGTTGCCTGGGGCACACCGACGCCGAGCACGCCGCGCGAGGTGCACGCATTCCCCGGCCCGACCCCGACCAGGACGCCAACGGCGCCCGTTCGCATGAGGTGCAAGGCGGTCTGATAGCTGGCACAGCCACCGACGATCACCGGGATATCGAACGAGGGGATGAACGCCTTCAGGTTGAGCGGCTCGTGTTGGCTCGAGACGTGCTCGCCGGACACCACGGTCCCCTGGATCACCAGGATGTCGAGCCCCGCCGCGAGGACGATGGGCGCGTAGTGCTCGACCCGCTGGGGCGTGAGGGACGCGCAGGTCACGGTTCCTCCGGCCTTCATCTCTTCGATCCGCCGGCCGATGAGCTCCTCTTTCACCGGCTCCGTGTAGAGCTCCTGCATCCTGCGGGTCGCCTTCTCGTCGGGGAGGGACGCGATCTCCTCATAGATGGACTCCGGGTCCTCGTATCGGGTCCAGAGGCCCTCCAGGTTCAGGCACGCGAGACCGCCGAGACGGCCAACCTCGATCGCGGTGGTCGGGCTCACGGCCGCGTCCATGGCGCTCGCCATCATCGGCAGTTCGAAGGTGTACGCGTCGATCTCCCAACGGATGTCTACGTCCTCAGGGTCACGCGTCCGGCGCGAAGGCACGATGGCAACCTCGTCGAACCCATACGCCCGCCTGGCGGTCTTCCCGATCCCGATCTCATACTCCATGATCCACCCCTTACCTAGGCATCAGGAAACGCAGAAGAGAACGCAAGACGCCCACCGGTTCCCCGATGGGCGTCTCGTAGCTGCATACGGCCGAGCTTACCAGTGCCCTCACGGTTCGTAAGGGACTCCTCAGGCTTCCTTGACGACGTGGCCCGAGTCCGCCACGCGGAGGTCGGTGAACCCGGAATGCATCCGGTCGCCCGTCACCATCACGGTGTCGTCCTGGATGCGGCCGAGCTCCTTGAGCTTGGTAAGCACGTTCTGCAGGGACTCCTCCGGAGACTCGGTCATGGTGTCGAGCACCAGTTCCGGGTTCTCGGGAACCTCGTAGGGATCATCCACGCCGGTGAAGCCGGTGATCTCCCCGGCGATCGCCTTCTTGTACAGGCCCTTGGGATCGCGGTTCTCCGCAAGCTCTTCCAAGGTGGCGTGGACGTAGATCTCGACGAACTCACCGATCTCCGCGCGGCAGGCGTCGCGGGTCTCTTTATAAGGACTGATCGGGCAGCAGATGGTGGCAACACCGTTGCGTGTCAGCAGGTTCGCCACGAACCCGATGCGCATGATGTTCGTGTCGCGGTCTTCCTTGCTGAAGCCGAGACCCTTGGAGAGGTTCTTGCGGACCTCGTCTCCGTCGAGGATCTCGGTGTTCATGTCCCGGGCCTTGAACTCGTGGAACAGCATCTCGGCGATCGTGGATTTGCCCGAGCCGCTGAGGCCGGTGAACCACACGGTGAAGCCCTTGCTCTCGCTCACGGATAACTCCTTAGCTGGGGGGATATCAACGCGCGTTGACGGATACGGCCGCGGTGAAACCGCAGGTACCTGCGCGGTTCGCGTATCCTACCAAGCCCGTCTGACCCCGACCCAGGAGTCCAGTGAAGCTGCTGCGCAACGCCTTGTACCTCACCGCCGCCGCATGGGCGGGGTCGGGTATCGCGTTCGCGCTCTTCCCCGCAACCATCCTGGTTCGCTGGTTCGATCAACCGGCCTATCCGGATGACGCCGCCGTTCGCGCGACCGGGATCCTGTGTGCGGGGATGGGGCTCCTTATGGTCCTGGTCGCCCAGAAGCTCGACGAAGTGTGGTGGTGGTCCTGGGCATTCGCGATCACCGCGGCCGCGCTGGGAACGCTCTCCGCGGTGAACGCGATCTGGGGCCTGCCACCCCACGCGGGCGCGCTCATCTGGTGGCTGTTCGCGGGTGGGAACTTCGCGTTCGCCGCGCTCATCCTCCTTGGGATGGAGTCTGCGAGTCACGAGAAGCCGTTCGTCTGAAGGACACCTCCTTTCTCAGCGGTGGCTTGTAGGCTGGGACGCGTGCACGCAGAGCCCTCCGCCGATCAACCGTTCGTCATCCGAACCGAAGGCCTGTCGAAGACCTATCCGACCGGCGTGACGGCCGTCGAATCACTCGACCTCGAGGTCTCCGAGGGCGAGATCTTTGGACTCCTCGGACCCAACGGCGCGGGCAAGACCACGACGGTGGGGATGCTCACCACGCGGGTGGTTCCCACCTCCGGACGGGCGTTCGTTGCCGGGATCGATGTCGTCCAGAGCCCGTCGGAGACCAAGCGCCTCATCGGTGTGGTCAGCCAGTCGAACACACTGGATCGCAGCCTCTCCGTCCGCGAGAACCTCTACTTCCACGGGCGCTACTTCGGCCTCGGCGCCCGTGAGGCCCGCCAGGTCGCCGACCAACTGCTCGAGGTGTTCCGGCTGGAGGATCGCGCCAGGGCGCCGGTCGACACGCTCTCGGGCGGGATGGCCCAGCGATTGATGGTCGCCCGCAGCATCGCGCACCGCCCGCGCATCCTTTTCCTCGACGAACCGACCTCCGGACTGGACCCCCAGAGCCGGATCGCGCTTTGGGAGATCATCGGCCAGGTCCACGCCGAGGGGCAGACCGTGGTCCTCACCACGCACTACATGGAGGAAGCCGACAAGCTCTGCCAGCGTCTGGCGATCATCGACCACGGCAAGCTACTCTCCCTGGACACCCCCGAGGCCCTGAAGCGAACGGTCGGCGGCGACGTCGTTGTCCGCGTCCAGGCCGGAGACCAGCCCGAGCTCCTCGCCAAGCACCTGGAGCAGATGGAGGGCGTCACGGGCGCCCGGGTCGTCGGCGACGCGGTGCAGCTCACCGCCCGCACGGCCGGCGGACTCCTTCCCCGCGTCATCGCCTCGGCCGAGGACGCCGGCTTCACCGTTCGCGACGTGAGCATCGACGAACCGACGCTGG
>JAXDJY010000280.1:0-11410 GCA_034667445.1 Actinomycetota bacterium
TTCAGGCAATTGTAGGAGCGAACCGACAGGTTCAGCTCCTCGATCGTGATCGCGTAGTCGCCGGGCACCTCTTCGTCCTCGGCGGGACCCACCGTCACCGACGCGGCCTCGGCAAGCTCGGAGAACAGGCCGACGAGTTCCAGGAGCGTCCCACCGGCAGAGGCGACCGCCTCGCGGGGCGAGATCGAACCGTCGGTCTCGACGTCCAGGATGAGGCGGTCGCGGTCGGTCATCTGCTCGACCCTCGTGTTCTCCACGGTGTAGCTGACCTTGCGCACCGGCGAGAAGATCGAGTCAACCGGGATGACGCCGATGGGGTCGCGCGTTTTCTTGTTCTTGTCGGCCATGCGGTAGCCGACGCCGCGCTCGACGGTCATCTCCATCTCGAGCGATGCGCCCTTGCCGAGCGTCGCGAGGTGCAGGTCGGCGTTGAGGATCTCGACGCCGGCCGGCGGCGCAACATCGCCTGCGGTCACCTCCGAGGGGCCCTTGGCCTTGAGGTAGACGGTGGTGGGTTCCTCCAGGTCGGAGCGAACCACCAGGTTCTTCAGGTTCAAGATGATGTCGGTGACATCCTCGGTGACCTTCGGGATGGTCGAGAACTCGTGCAACACCCCGTCGATACGGACGGAGCTGACCGCGGCGCCCGGGATCGACGACAGCAAGGTGCGCCTGAGCGAGTTGCCGACGGTGTAGCCGAACCCAGGTTCCAACGGCTCGATAGCGAACTTGGAACGCGTGGGCGTGAGGACGTCCTCAGCGATCTGAGGCCTGGCGACGATGAACAACTTGGTTCCTCCTCCGGCGGGGGATCATCCACTGCTACCCCACCCTCGATGGTGCTCGTGGAACGGGAGGGTCCCGATCCACGTTTCGCCGGGAGACCCGGCTGCCGCCTAGACCCGGCGGCGCTTACGAGGCCGGCACCCATTGTGGGGAACCGGCGTCATGTCCATGATCCCGGAGATCTCGAGCCCGCTTGCGGCTAGCGAACGGATCGCTGTCTCGCGGCCTGAGCCGGGGCCTTTCACGTACACATCGACCTTCTGGAGTCCGTGCTCCTGTGCGCGCCGAGCGGCGGCCTCGGCCGCGAGCTGCGCGGCGAACGGCGTGGACTTGCGGGAGCCCTTGAAGCCCACGTTGCCGGCGCTGGCCCACGACAGGGTGTTCCCCTGCAGGTCGGTGATGGTCACGATGGTGTTGTTGAACGTCGACTTGATGTGCGCCTGGCCGTGGATGACGTTCTTCTTCTCGCGGCGTTTGGTCTTCTTGGTTTTGGGCTTCGCCATATCGGTGGGGCTCCCTTACTTCTTCTTGGCCTTCTTCTTGCCGGCGATGGCCTTCTTCGGGCCCTTGCGGGTGCGCGCGTTGGTGTGCGTGCGCTGTCCCCGGACCGGGAGTCCCCGGCGGTGGCGAACACCTTGGTAGCAGCCGATCTCGATCTTGCGCTTGATGTCCTGGGCCACTTCGCGCCGCAGGTCACCCTCGACCTTCAGGTTCTTGTCGATGAAGTCGCGGATCTTGAGGACTTCCTCCTCGGACAGATCCCGAACCTTGGTCGCGGGGTCGATGTCGGTTCCCGTCACGATCTGCTCGGCGGAGGTGGTGCCGATCCCGTAGATGTAGGTCAGCGCGATGTGCAGCCGCTTGTCGCGGGGGAGGTCGACTCCGGCGATCCGTGCCATCTACAGGTTCCTTTCCTCAGCCTTGGCGCTGCTTGTGCCGTGGGTTCGAACAGATCACCAGGATGCGCCCACGCCGGCGGATGACGCGGCACTTGTCGCAGATCCTCTTCACCGATGGACGAACCTTCATCTCGAACCTCTCACTTGTACCGGTACACCACGCGACCTCGGGTGAGATCGTACGGCGATAGTTCAACCAGGACTCTGTCTCCGGGCAGGATCCGGATGTAGTGCATCCGCATCTTGCCAGAGATATGGGCCAACACCAGATGGTCGTTGTCCAGCTTCACCCGGAACATGGCGTTGGGCAACGGCTCGACGACCGTCCCCTCGACCTCGATAGCGTCTTTCTTCGGCAAGCTCCAGCTGATTCCTTCGAACGGGTTCGCCTCGCGCGCCTTGGCCAGCCAACGCAGACCTCCAACCGGGGCGACCACGGAGTATACGGGCGGGCCGTACCTAGCGTCCACGCCTGGTGCCGGCGGCTTCCACCTGCACGAGGGCCAGGACGTGTTCCCGCAGGCTGGGGGCCTGCATGCCGGCGACGAAGTCCGGTACAGCTACGACCACCTCCGCCGACTGAACCACCCTCAACAGGTTGGAGCGACGTCGACGACCTTCGATCTCGCGATCCGGATCAGCCTGAACGTGGTGTTGTTGGAGTCGTTGGACTCACGCAACCGGTTCGCAGGATCGACGGTGACCGCCAGGCAGAAGCGCCCCGGCTGGACGTCCGTCACGTTGATCCACTGCGAGGGCAGCCAGGCCGGGTACACGTCCGTCCAACCGATCGAGATGCCTTGGGTCGCATCGAGTGCGCAGCTATCGTAGAAGGGCCCCGACGGGGCGCCGGGCAGGTTGGGATCGGTGGGGCCGTCGTCGATCAGACAGAAACCGACCTTTCGATGCTGCGCCACCACGTCACCGGTTCCGGGATCCAGGAGCGCGAACATCGAGAAATCGCCGAAGTGCCAGTGTCCGTGCTTCGCATCGAACGCGAAGCAACCGGCCACGTGGGCTGTGGACGCGGTATCGGTCCCGCGTTCGAACACGCCATCGGTGTTCGCATCGAGATACGTGTGCTGGACCGCCGTGCGATCGTCGGACGTGTCACCGTTTCCGTCGCAATCCAGCTGACGCGAACGGAGTTCCATCGGGCCGGCGCCGATGTTCACCGTGAACGTGGAGAACCGCAACCGGCGGGTACCGCTGTGCCTGATATCCAACGTGAGGCCCTTCGGACGTAGATCGACGAGGTCGGGCCGCAGCAGCGTCCCGGACACTCGACCCCCACCAAGGGCCGCTGGACTGAGGGCGGTTGCGAACGCGATCAGCACTATCGCCGCGGCCAACGTCACCCGGGGGATGATCGCCGCGACGCCTCCCCGCGTGCGGCGGATCAGTCGCGGGATGTGAGCACCTCGTGGCCGTCCTCGGTGACCGCGATCGTGTGTTCGAAATGCGCCGAGCGTGATCCGTCTGCCGTCACAACGGTCCAGCCGTCGTCGAGTGTCCTCGTGTCGTCGCCGCCGAGGTTCAACATCGGCTCGACAGCGATCACCAGGCCGGGTCGAAGATCCGGGCCGCGGCCGGGTCTGCCGAAGTTCGGGATGAAGGGGTCTTCGTGGAGCGCACGGCCGATGCCGTGGCCGCCGTACTCCCGCACGATCCCCAGGTCCTCCGCCGTCGCGGCCAGCTCGACGGCCTGGCTGATGTCGGAGAGCCTTCCCCCTGGCTTGATCTGCTCGATCGCGTCCGCCAGCGCCCGCTCCGTGGCGCGCACCAAGCGCTCGGAATCGGCGTCCGGAGCCTGGCCACCAGCGAACACGGTCACGGCCGAGTCGGCATGGAACCCCTCCCAGATAGCCCCGAAGTCAAGGGAGATCAGGTCGCCCTCGGACAGTGTGCGGCGGCTCGAAGGGATGCCGTGCACGATCTCGTCGTTGATCGAGGCGCAGATGGTCTTCGTGAAGCCGCGATAGCCCAGGAACGATGGCGTGGCGCCCTGTTCACGGATGTAGGTGGCAGCTACACGATCCAGATCCTCGGTGGTCTTGCCGGGCGCAACTTGGGCCAGGACAGCGGTGATGGCCCCGGCAACGATCCTGCCTGCCCGGCGCATCTTCTCGAGCTCTTCGGCCGACTTCCGGATGATCATGTAACCGGCGCCAGTGCGTTGAGGGTCCGTTCCAACACAACATCCTCCTGGGCCTCCGCGTCGATCTCGTACAAGAGATCGCGTTCGCGGTAGAAGGCCTCGAGCGGTTCGGTTTGGTCGCGGTAGACCGCCAAGCGCCGGAAGATCGTGAGTTCGTCGTCGTCCGCTCGGCGTTCGAGCTGGTGACCGCAGGTATCGCAGACGCCCTCGGTCGCGGGACGGATGAACTCGGCGTTGTAGGTCCGCTTGCAGTTGGGGCAGGTCCATCGGTTGAGGAGCCGGCGGACCGCCATCTGGTCGCTGATCGTGAACTTGAGCACGGCACTCAGCGGGCGAGCCGCGTGCTCCAGCGCCTCCTCCAGGGCCAGCGCCTGCCTCGCGGTCCGCGGGAATCCATCCAGGATGAATCCCTTCTGCGCGTCGTCATCCTGCAGCCGGTCCATAACCATCTCGACAACGACCTCGTCGGGCACGTACTCGCCCCGGTCCATGAACGAACGGGCTCGAACGCCGAGCGCGGTTCCCTCCTGCACGTGCTCACGTAGCGTGTCGCCCGTCGAGATCTGCGGGATGTCGAAGCGCTCGGCCAGACGCTGTCCTTGCGTCCCTTTTCCGGCGCCGGGGGGGCCCAGGAGCACCAGGCGCATGGCTACTTGAGGAAGCCCTCGTAGTGGCGCATCTGCAGCTGCGCCTCGATCTGTTTCATGGTTTCAAGCGCGACACCGACGGTGATAAGGATCGACGTCCCACCGAACGGGAACTGTTTGAACTGCCAGACCGCGAACACGATCGACGGGACCAACGCGATCGCGGCCAGGAACAGAGCTCCCGGCAGCGTGATCCGCACCAGGATGTCGTTCAGATACCCGGCGGTCGGCGGGCCGGGCCGGATCCCGGGGATGAATCCACCCTGCTTCCGGAGCTGGTCGGCTGTTCGCACCGGATCGAACTGGATGGCCGTGTAGAAGTAGGCGAAGAACACGATCATGCCGGTCAGCAGCAGCATGTACACCGGGTCTGCTGTGTTGACGAAGTGGTTGCTCACCAGGTTCGTGAACCACGTCGCGGTGTAGATGCTGGCTAGGAGTGACGGGAAGTACAGCACCGATGTGGCGAAGATGATGGGGATAACCCCGGCCTGGTTCACCTTCAGCGGAAGGTACGTGCTTCCGCCCGTGGTCATCTTCCGACCGACAACTCGCTTCGCGTACTGCACGGGGATGCGCCGCTGCCCTTGGTCGATGAACACGACGGCGATGATGATCGCCATGGCGATGACGAGTACGGCGATGAACTTCGCGGCATGGCCCTGCTGCAGGATGGCGCTCCCCTCGCTCGGGAGACGGGAGATGATGCTCGCGAAGATGAGGATGGACATGCCATTGCCGATGCCTCGCTGGGTGATGAGTTCGCCCATCCACATGATGAGCGCGGTTCCCGTGGTGAGTGTCAGCACGATCAACGCGAGGTTCGGGAAGGTGAAGGTTCCAGCCGGGAAGATGTCGACGCCACCACTGGCGCTCGAGGCACTGTGGAAGAGGAACACGAGGCCTGTCGACTGCAGGAGGGCCAGGACCACGGTGACATAGCGGGTCCACTGCGTGATCTTCTTCGTTCCCGTCTCGCCTTCGTCCTGCCATTGCTGGAGCTTGGGGATGGCGACGGTCAACAGCTGCATGATGATCGAGCTGGTGATGTAGGGCATGATGCCCAACCCGAACACGGCCATCCGACTCAGCCCGCCCCCGGAGAAGAGGTTCAGGTAGGAGAGGAAGCCGGTGTTGGACTGGGCCTGGAGTGCCTTGATGTCCACCACGGGCACCGGAACGAACGACCCGAACCGGTACACGGCCACCAGGAATAAGGTGAACAGGATCTTCTTCCGAAGGTCGGGGACCCGGAACGCGTTGAGGAAGGCCTTCAGCACGGTGGCTTACTCTACCTTCCCTCAGCCGACAAGCTCGATCGTTCCCCCCGCAGCCTCGATCTTCACCTTCGCGGCGTCGGAGAAGGCGTGCGCTCTGACGGTCAGGGCGTGATCGAGCTCGCCGCGGGCGAGGATCTTCACGGGACGACCCTTGCGAACCAACCCATGGGCGAGGAGCGACTCGGGCGTGACCTCTCCCTTGGCGAAGTATTTGCTCAGGACCTCCACGTTCACGGCGGCGTACTCCACGCGTGCCGGGTTCGTGAATCCCTTGAGCTTGGGAACCCTGCGCTGCAGCGGCATCTGGCCGCCCTCGAAGTAGGCGGGGACGTTCTTGCGGGCACCGGTTCCCTTCGTGCCGCGGCCAGCGGTCTTGCCGCGTACCCCCGCACGGCCGCGGCCCACCCGCTTCTTGTCCTTCTTCGAGCCCTCGGCGGGCTTCAGGTGATGGAGCTTCATGCCTCTACCTCTTCCACGATGACCAGGTGCTGCACCTTCGCGATCATCCCGCGGATGTCGGGTGTGTTCTCCTTGACGACGGAATCGTTGATGCGATGCAGCCCCAGCCGGCGCACCGTGTCCTTCTGATCCTTCGGCCGGTCGATCACGCTGCGACGCTGCGTCACCTTGAGCTTCATCGACGGCCTCCCCGCGGTTGACCGCCACGCGGACCCTGGTTCGGCGCCGGGTCGGTGTAGGCCTGCTCGAGCTGCTCGGCGCGCTTCGCGCTCATCCGTGCCTCGGCGGCGGCCACCGCTTCGACCATCGGCTTGGGCGCGACGTCGTGCACGGCGCGACCGCGGAGCGTTGCCACCTGCTGTGGCTTGCGAAGGTCGTGCAACCCCTGCACCGCGGCCTTCAAGATATTGATCTGGTTCGACGAGCCCATGGACTTCGAGAGGATGTCCTTGATGCCGGCGCACTCCACGAGGGCACGTACCGGACCGCCCGCGATGACACCGGTTCCAGGGGCCGCGGGCTTGAGGAGCACCTTCCCCGCCCCGGCGATCCCAGTGACCGTGTGTGGGATGGTGCTTCCCATCATCGCCACCTCGAACATCTTCCGGCGGGCCTCCTCGACCCCCTTGGCGATGGCCGCGGGCACCTCCTTGGCCTTGCCGTACCCGACGCCGACCCTGCCTGCGCCGTCACCGACGACGACCAACGCGGCGAAACTGAACCGACGGCCGCCCTTGACGACCTTGGCCACACGGTTGATCGAGATGACCCGCTCTTCGTACGGGCTCCTGTCGTCTTGTCCTGCACCGTAGCGTCGCATCAGATCTGCAGTCCCCCCTCACGCGCGCCGTCGGCGAGCGCGGCGACGCGGCCGTGATACAGCCGCCCCCCACGATCGAACACGACACGCTCGATGCCGGCCTCCTTGGCGCGGCTCGCGATCAACTCCCCGACGGCTTTCGCACGAGACGTGGGGTCCTCGCCCTTGACCTCGCGGTCCGACGCCGAGGCCACGGTGGCGTGCTGCCCGTCATCGATGAGCTGCGCGTAAATGTGGCGATTGGAGCGGAACACCGCGAGGCGGGGTCGCTCCGTGCTGCCCTTGACCTTCTTGCGGACGCGGCCGTGGCGACGGACGAGCGCTTCGTGCTTGGTTTTCGCGTCCATCAGGCACCACCCTTCGCGGCCTTACCGGCCTTCTTCCGCACGTATTCGCCTTCGTAGCGGATGCCCTTGCCCTTGTAGGGCTCGGGCTTGCGGATCTTGCGGATCTTCGCGGCGATCTCGCCGACCGCCTGCTTGTCGTTGCCGCGCACCACGATGGATGTAGGAGCGGGGACCTCGAACTCGATGCCCTCGGGCACCTGGACCATCACGGGGTGCGAGTACCCGGCCTGCACCTCGAGATCCTTGCCCTTGAGCGCGGCGCGGTAACCGACGCCGATGATCTGCAGACGCTTCTCGAAGCCGTTCGTCACACCTTCGACCATGTTCGCCAACAACGAACGCGTGAGTCCGTGCAGGCTCCGGTGGAAGCTCTCGTCGTCGGGACGCTCCACGCGAGCCTGCCCGTCTTCGATGAGGATGCGCATGTCCGGGTGCATGGGTTGGGTGAGCGAGCCGCGCGGGCCTTTGACGGTCACCAAGTTGCCCTCGGCCACGGCGATATCCACACCGCTCGGCACACTGATGGGCTGCTTTCCGATCCGACTCATCTCATCACCACACGTAGGCCAAGATCTCGCCGCCGATGCGCTTGCGGGAGGCCTCGCGGTCGGTCATCACGCCTTGCGACGTCGAGATGATCGCGATGCCGAGCCCGCCGAGCACCCGTGGCAGCTCGTCCCTGCCGCGATAGATCCTGCGGCCGGGTTTGGAGATGCGTTTGAGGCCGGTGATGGCCCGCTGGCGCTTGGCGCCATATTTCAGCGCGATCCGGAAGGACTGATGCACGCCCTCCCCTTCGCGGCCGTAGCCGATGACGAAGCCCTCGGCCACGAGGATCTTGAGCACCGACTCATTCTGCTTGGAGGCCGGAGCGAAGAGCTCGTCTTTGTAGGCAAGGTTCGAGTTGCGGATCCGTGTCAGCAGGTCCGCGACCGGGTCCGAGATGTTCCCGGAGAACTTCTTCGCGACGGCCTTGGTGGTCAGGTTGGTCACCATGAGGCTTTGGTCACCCCCGGGAGCTCACCGAGGTGCGCCAGCTCGCGGAAACAGATGCGGCACAGCAGGAACTTCTTGTAGACCGCGCGCGGCCGCCCGCACCGCTGACAGCGCGTGTAGGCCTGCACCCGAAACTTCGGCTGCTTGATCTGCTTGTTCTTCAACGCTTTCTTCGCCATGTCGTCTCCCTGCTGAGGCGAACCTCAGCTCACGCCGTCTTCGTGACCGAATCGAGCCCCGCGAACGGGAACCCGAGAGCCACGAGCAGCGCGCGTCCTTCCTCGTCGGTGGTCGCAGTTGTCACGACCGTGATGTCCATGCCGCGAACCTGTGCCACCTTGTCGTAGTCGATCTCCGGGAAGATCAACTGCTCCGTGACACCCAGCGTGTAGTTGCCGTGACCGTCGAACGCGCTCGCGTTCAGGCCGCGGAAGTCCCTGATCCGCGGAAGCGCCAGGGACACGAGCCTGTCCAGGAACTCCCACATCCTGTCTCCCCGAAGGGTGACCTTGACGCCGATCGCCTGACCCTCGCGAAGCTTGAAGCCTGCGATGGACTTACGGGCCTTCGTCACCACCGGTTTCTGGCCGGCGATGGTCGTGAGGTCCGCGACGGCCGCGTCCAGCATACGACCGTCCTTCACCGCCTCACCCACACCCATGTTGATGACGATCTTGTCGAGCCGAGGCACCTGCATGATGTTCACGAGGCTGAGTTCGTCTTTCAGGGCAGGCCGGAGCTCGGTGTTGAAGCGCTCCTTCTGCCGTGGCATGTAGTCACTCATAGTTCGGCCTCACACTTCCGGCAGATCCGCACCTTCGTGCCGTCGTCCTCGAGCTTGTTGCCCACGCGGGTGGGCTTGCCACACTTGCCGCAGACGATCTGGACGTTGGAGATATCCACGAACATCTCGACGTCGATGATGCCGCCCTGTTGCAGCTGCTGCCCTCCCGACGAGCGCTTGCCCTGGGTGCGGGCGTGCTTCTTCGCCAGCGCCACGCCGTCGACCATGACGCGGCCGCGGCCGGGGAGGACGCGAACCACGCGGCCTTCCTTCCCACGGTCCTTGCCGGTCATGACGCGGACCATGTCATCCTTCTTGATGTTCACACCCGGCATCACAGCACCTCCGGTGCCAGCGAGATGATCTTCATGAACTTCTTCTCGCGGAGTTCGCGCGCGACGGGCCCGAAGATCCGGGTGCCGCGGGGGTTCTTCTGGTCGTTGATGAGCACGACCGCGTTGTCGTCGAATCGGATGTAGGAGCCGTCCGGGCGCCGGCGCTCCTTCGCGGTCCTCACGACCACCGCTTTGACGACATCGCCCTTCTTCACGCCGCCACCCGGGAGCGCGTCCTTCACGGTGCCGACGATGACATCGCCGAGTCCGGCGTACCGCCGCGCAGAGCCGCCGAGGACGCGGATGCACAGGACCTCTTTGGCCCCCGTGTTGTCCGCGACCTTGCAGCGAGTCTCTTGCTGGATCACTTCGCCCGCTCCACGATCTCCACGACCCGCCAGCGCTTGGACTTGCTGAGGGGTCGGGTCTCCATCACGCGGACGGTGTCGCCGATATGGGCGTCGTTGGCTTCGTCGTGCGCCGCGAGCTTCGAAGAACGCCGCACGGTCTTGCCGTAGAGGCTGTGCCGCACCTGACGATCGATCCGGATCAAGACGGTCTTGTCCATCTTGTCGGACACGACGACGCCCGTACGAACCTTGCGGCGCCCGCGCTCTGTGGTGGTGCTCTGCTCGCTACTCACTTGTCCTCCTCAGCCGCGATCGCGTCGAGTTCGGACTCGATCTCGCGTTCGCGGAGCACGGTGGCGACACGCGCCACCTCGTGTCGCACTTGCTTGAGCCGCGCTGGGTTGTCGAGCTGGCCCGTCGCGAGTTGGAAACGCAGGTTGAACAGCTCCTCCTTGGAGGAATCGATGAGCGCCAGCAGCTCGTCGGTCGGCAGGTCTCGCAGCTCCGCGGCCTTGTTCGGCATCTACTCCCCCACCCTGCTGATGAACTTGGTCTTGATCGGCAGCTTGTGTTGAGCGCGGAGCATCGCCGAACGGGCGAGGTCCTCCGGCACGCCGGCCAGTTCGAACATGATGCGGCCCGGCTTCACGACGGCGACCCACCCTTCCGGGTTGCCCTTGCCTGAGCCCATGCGGGTCTCGGCAGGCTTCTTCGTGTACGGCTTGTCAGGGAAGATCGTGATCCAGACCTTGCCGCCACGCTTGATGTGACGCGTGATCGCGACACGGGCCGATTCGATCTGACGGTTGGTGATCCAGGCCGGCTCGAGCGCGACCAAGCCGAAATCCCCGTACTGGATCTCAGTGTGTCCCTTCGCCTTGCCGCGCATGTTGCCGCGGTGCACCTTGCGGTGCTTGACCTTCTTGGGCGCGAGCATCAGGCCTTGCCCTCCGTTGGGGTCTCGACGGTGGCCGTTTCCGGTGCGGGCGACGGGGCCGGAGTCTCGCTCGGCGCGCCAACGGTCGCCAGGACCGCAGCAGGCTCGGGCTCCGCGGCGGCGGGTGTCGCCGGCTCAGTACCAGCGGTCGTCGCGCGCGCGTGGGCCCGAGCGAGCGCTCGTTCGGTCTCCTGTTCGCGGTGCGGCACCTCATCGCCGTGGTAGACCCAGACCTTCACGCCGCAGACACCGAACGTGGTCTTGGCTTCTGCGGTCCCGAAGTCGACCTTGGCCCGAAGGGTGTGCAGCGGCACGCGACCCTCCCGGTACCACTCCTTGCGGCCCATCTCCGCCCCACCGAGTCGTCCGGCGGCGGCGACCCGGACGCCGAGGGCCCCCGACCGCATCGCGGTCTGCACGGCACGGCGCATGGCGCGGCGGAACGCGACGCGCCCGGCAAGCTGCTCGGCGACACCCTGGGCGAGCAATGCGGCGTCGGTCTCCGGCCGGGATTCGCTCGCGGCCTGGTTCATGTCCTCGACCTTCACGTCAACACGCTTCTTCGTGAACCGTTCGATGTCCTTGCGGAGGCGGTCGACCTCGGCGCCTTTG
>JAXDJY010000281.1:0-7351 GCA_034667445.1 Actinomycetota bacterium
CTACCACTGGATCGACCATCCGGCCCTGGAGCGAGAGGTGGAGATCGTGCACGATCTCCACCTCTCGCTCCAGGGCCGGATGGTCGATCCAGTGGTAGAGGCACCGGCGCTTCAGCGCGTCGTGCAGCTCGCGCGTCCGGTTGGACGTGAGGACGACGGCGGGGGGCGACTCGGCGCCGATCCGCCCGATCTCGGGGATGGTGACCGAGAACTCCGAGAGGATCTCCAACAGGAACGCCTCGAACTCGTCGTCCGCGCGGTCGAGCTCATCGATCAACAGCACGGCGCCGGCGCCGGCCCGGATGGCGTGCAGCAGCGGCCGCTCCACCAAGAATTCCGGTCCGAACAGATCCGCAACGTGCCGCTCCGCATCCGCGGCATCCATCGCTCGCACGGCGATGAGCTGGCGCGCGTAATTCCATTCGTAGAGCGCCTGCGCCGCGTCGATCCCGTCGTAGCACTGGAGACGGATCAGATCACGCCCGAGCACGTCGGCCAGCACCTTCGCGACCTCGGTCTTGCCGACCCCTGCCTCACCTTCCAGCAGGAGCGGTTTATCCAGCGAGAGCGCTAGGTGGATCGCCGTGGTGAGTCCGCGGCCCGCGAGATACGAGTGATCCGCGAGCGCGGACCCTAGCTCATCGACAGTTGCGAACCGGGCGGCATCCATCAGGTCATGCTACGGGGGCGCAGGACGGGGAGCACGCCCGTCAGCCGAGGTCCGCCGGGCGCGGAGCCGAGGTCGGGATGGGCGGCGACTTGACCCCGCGTTCGCTCATCCGGGTGGCGATGCGGGACCGGAGGCGGCGCTCGGCATCCAACCGGTGGTTGGGCTGGGTTTCGACCGCGACGCGGATAACCTGCGCGACGTCGGTGAGTTGCGTCACCCCGAGCACCTTCGGCCGGTCCCGCAACCATCCGTCGAACGGCGCCTCCGTCACCAGCTCACCGAACAGTTCATCAAGCACGTCGCGAACATGCTCTGGATCTTCGTCCAGCGCGACACGAACGTCGACGATCGCCCGTCCCCAGCCGCGCGTCTTGTTGCTCGTGACATGGATCGATCCGTTCGGCACGATCGAGAGCGCACCGTCGAACTGCCGAACGATGGTCACCCGGAGCGTCAGGCCCTCGATGGTGCCGGACACGGGACCGCCATCGGTCTGAAGGTCGACGCTGTCACCGACGTCGAACTGCCCCTCGAGCGCGATGAAAAGACCGGCCAGCGTGTCCTTCACCAGGGTTTGCGCGCCGAAGCCGAGCGCTACGCCGGCGATACCGGCACTCGCGACCAACGGGCCGACCCTGACCCCGATGGCACCGAGGATGACCAGCAGCACGGCGAACCACACCAGCACCTGCGCGGTCCCGACCACGAGGCTGGTCACCGTCGAGGTGCGGCGGTAGCCGCGGCCCGCGCCTTCATCGGTGTGTGCGGCTGCGCGGTGCCGGGCCCTCCGGACGTAGCGGCGCCCGACGAGTGACACGAGCACGGCGACCACGATGGCGACGCCGCCCTGCCTGCCCAGGCGCGCCCAATCATCGTGAGTCCATGCCAGGGAACCCATCAGCGACCCCATGCAGGCGACCTTAGCAGCGCGAGGCCCTCAGCTGAGCGCCTCGGTCACCGCCCGCGCAACGAGCACCTTGGCTAGTTCGCGCCGGTAGCTGGCGTCCCCGAACGCGTCCGATGGCGGGGCTGTGTCGTGGTCCGCCTGCGCTGCGGCGCGCGCGGGGGCGTCCCCTTCGGCCAGCCGTGCTTCCACGGCTCGTGCGCGGATCGGGGTCTGACCCATGTTGGCCAGCACGATGGCGACCCCGTCCGCCCTGGCCACGGCGGCAACCCCAACCAGTGCCCAGTCCTGCGCGCGCCTGGTGAACTTGATGAAGCTCCAGCCGGCGGAGGTGACCGGCACGCGGATCTCCGTCAGGATCTCGGTCGGCGCCAGGTCGGCGGTGAACAGCCCCTGGAAGAACTCCCCCGCCTCCACCAGCCGCTCGTCTCCACCTGCCCCACGGATGACGAATGTCGCTCCCAGAGCGACCATCACCGTCGGCAGGTCACTCGCCGGGTCGGCGTGCGCGATGCTGCCGCCGATCGTCCCCACGTGGCGGACCTGCGGGTCGCCGATGGTTGATGCCGCGTCCGCGACGATCGGACAATCCCGCTGGAGGACGGGCGAGGTCGCGAGACCGTGGTGCCGGGTGAGCGCGCCGATCGCGATGTAACCACCCTGTTCTCGGATGTAGCTGAGCTCCTCGAGGCGGCCGATGTCGACCAGTACCGACGGCCGGGCGAATCGGAGCTTCATCAACGGGATGAGCGAGTGCCCACCGGCCAAGAGCTTGGAGTCCTCATCAGCGGCGAGGGCCTCGAACGCATGCTCGACGCTTCGGGCTCGCACATAGTCGAACGCCGCGGGGATCACACGCTGCTCCGCCCCGACCCGGCAACGTCGGCGATCGACTTCACGATATTCTCGTAGCCGGTGCACCGGCACAGGTTGCCTTCGAGCGCTTCGCGGATCTCTTCCTCGGTGGGTGTCGGGTTCTCTCTGAGGAAGCTCTCCGCGGCCATGATCATCCCGGGTGTACAGAACCCGCACTGCAGACCATGGTTGCGGTGGAACGAGTCCTGCAGCGGGTGCAAGACATCGCCGTCGGCCAGTCCCTCGATGGTGGTGATGGTCCTGCCGTCGGCTTGGAGCGCGAGGAGCGTGCACGACTTCACCGACTCCCCATCCAGTAGCACGGTGCACGACCCGCACGACGATGTGTCGCATCCCACGTTCGTGCCGGTGAGCTTGAAGTTGTCGCGGATCAAGTAGACCAGGAGCGTGCGCGGTTCGACGTCGGCGTCGCGCGGTTCACCGTTCACGGTTACGGTTACGCGGGTCACCAGCGGAGTGTAGCGGCGCTACCAGGCGGGAGACGTCGCCAGACGCATGGCGGTCGAACCCGTACAAGCTCCGGTCCCCGAACCATATGTGGTGCCGGTGTCGGGAGAGTCCAGCAGGTACCAGCAGGTCTTCCCGGCGCTCACCGCTATCCCTACCTCGGTGGCCGAGGACGAGACGCTCACGACGGTCGAACTCGTCGAAGGGCCGGTCGTGTACCGGACCCCGGGTTGTGCCTGAGACATACTGGCGGGGTTCACGCCCTTGTAGGAGACGTCCGAGGCGAAGATAGTCTTCGCTGCGATGAGCGCGGTCTGGGCGGCGGTCTTGGCATCGGCATCGTGGGCCTTGTCCACCTGGCCGAGCATGTCCTGATTGTCGCTCGCGATCTGCTTGCCGGCGCTCGACAGCAACTTCAGGAACCCGAACGCGCCGACCCCGACCACGAGCACCCCCACGACGATCATCCAGAGCTTGATGCTGAAGACTCCGTCGGGGCGGCGCGCGCCGACGTTCTGATCGGCCTGCACGCGGGGGGCGACCGGTTCGTACTGGCCGCCGAACCCCAAGTCCTGGTGTTCCTTCTGCGTTCTCACCATGCACTCCCGTTCGCACTCATGGCATCCGCCCCCGTGCAGCTGAGGCCGCTTCCATAGCCCACGGCATCGGTCCGCGCGACGTGGACGTAGTAGCAGACTCCGTCGGCGGACATGACGGCCGCTGCCCAGGCGGTCGGGCTCGCCGAGACGCTCACGACATCCGGCGTGGTCGACGGTCCGTCAACGAACACCGCTCCGGCCTGATCGGCCGAGAGCGCCGCGGGACCGGCTGCGGCGAAGGTTCCAGTGGTGCGGTGGAGCGCCTTCGCCGCGCGAAGCGCGGCGAAGACTTCGTCCTGTGCCTGCAGGGCCGCGGCGCTCGGAACGACGGTCGCGGTTCCCGCGACCGTCTCAGCCGGCGTAGCGATGGCGGCTTGGGCTGCGGCAAGGGTCCGCCGCTGGGCCTCAAGGGACGCCTGGCGTGCTGCAGCCGCGTTCGCAGCCTGCACGCGATCGAGGCTTCGATGTTCGCTGGAGGCCGCCCAGCCGCCGAAGAGCCCCACGGCCACCACGACCACGATCGTGGCGATACCGAGCTTGACCGCCCACGGCTCTACGCGGCGGGGGTCAGGCGTGCCTTGAAAGGCGAAGGAATCATCCATCACGGCACCTTATCGGCACACGGGACCGAAGGACTTAGCCCGCGTACCGGGTAGCTTCGGCCGTCTCCCCGGAATCCCCCGTTCGTCCCACGGGGGTACGGCTACCATCCCCGGCGTGAGTGAGATCACCGATGTCCTGCACGCCATCGAGGCACTGTCCACGCAGGGAGAGCGCATGGCCCTGGCAACCGTCGTTGCCGTGCGAGGATCGACCTACCGCCGGCCGGGCGCGCGTCTCCTGGTTCCCGAGCATGGGACACCTATCGGCAATATCAGCGGTGGCTGTCTGGAGGGAGATGTCGCCGATGTCGCGAGGATCGTCATGGACGAAGGTACCGCGCGCCTCGCGTCGTGGGATCTGACCGCCGACGACGATGCGGTCTGGGGCATGGGACTCGGCTGCAACGGCGCGATCGATGTCTTCATCGAGCCGGCGGCACAAGCGGCCGACGTGGCGGCCGCGCTTCGCTCGGCACTGGAGCAGGAGCGTTCGATCTGCGTGGTCACCGTGATCGGATCCGATGCAACGGGCATTCCCACCGGCGCGCGGCTCGTGCTCGCTGCAGATGCGGATGGCTCGGACGGCTCGCTTGGTGCTCCCGGCTTGGACGCGGCGGCAACCGAAGCAGCAACCGCTGCCCTCCGCGCGGGGCGCTCGGAGGTGCGGGTGCTCGCCGACGGCGTGCGGGCGTTCGTCGAAGTGCTCGAGCCGCCGGTCCGACTGCTGATCTGCGGCGCCGGTCACGACGCAGCGCCCGTGGTGCGCGCCGCGGCGGCGCTCGGCTGGAACGCCGTCGTCGCCGACGATCGGGCGGCCTTCCTCACCCCCGATCGGTACCCGGAAGCTTCCGGCTTCGTCCTGGTGGATCAGCCGCGCGACATCTCGACCGAACCCACGGCCGACGAACGAACGTATGCCGTCGTCATGACCCACAATTTCCTGCGCGACAAGGGGTACGTCCAAGGCCTGCTCGCGACCCCGGTTCGCTACATCGGCATGCTCGGTCCGGCCGCCCGGACCGAACGCATCCTCGCCGAACTGCGAGATGCCGGCGGGGAACTCTCTGACCAGGATCGGGCGCGTCTGCACGGGCCCGCCGGACTCGACCTCGGGAGCGAAGGGCCGGAGGAGATCGCCCAGTCGATCGTGGCAGAGATCATCGCCGAACGCCACGGCCGCGAAGGCGGACCACTCCGGGCACGCCACGGTCCCATCCACGACCGCCCGGACGTCGAAGCGCGCTAGAACATCGGTCGGCCGCTCAGTCGTTCGTGGGCCAGCGACGCCACAGAGAGAGCACCACGAACACCGCGACCGATGAGAACAGCACTGAATATGCCGCGGAAGCGACGGCGTACTCGATCGCCAGGGCGGTGCCGCCTCCGGAGTTACCCAAGTCGACCCTCGTCGATTCCCTGGCGATCTCGACGTCGGATAGCACCGTCGCGATCGTCCACACCAACGCCGACACCAGGACGGTGGCCACGAGGATCCTGGGCCACAAGCGATCCCGTCTATCCCGCTTCACCCTCCGGTCGAACTCGTCCAGGGCGGACTCCAGCCCATCATCCGTGCCGGGGAACCGCATCACCTCGGCCGGGTTACCCACCGCGTGGATGACGTAACCCTTCTCGACGCCCTCCAGTACGAACCCCCGAGCGCGCGCCACTTCCTCCGGGCCGCCGACCGGGGCGGTGGGCGCGTCGTCATCCATGCGCATGTCGATCCTCCCTCGCCGCTCGACGCGCCATGAACCAGATCAACGCAAGCGCCGTCGAGATAACGAGCAACCGATACGCGATGTCATGGATGATCCGTTGCTGAACGTCGGAATCGAAGAAGAACACTCGAACGAACCCGTTCACAACATCTGGATGCCAATAGAACGTAACCTGTTGGACGATCGTTACGCCGATCCACACCAGCCCGGAAACCGCGGCGAGCACGCCGAGGATCCGGATGGGCAGCAGGCTTCGGCGCTCGCGCTGCAGCCTCCGGGCGAGGTCTTCGTAGGCGGCGCGCGTCCCTTCATCGCTGACCGGGAACCGCGCGAGGATCCCGCTGCAGCCGAGTCGCCGGATCTCATAGACATCGCCAGCCACCTCGAGCACGAATCCGCCGTGCCTCGCCGCCTCACTCCTGATTGGCACGGCCGGCGTCGTTCGCTCCATGGAAGGGATGCTACCGGAGCAAGACCCGGCGGCCGTTATCCTGCCGCCCATGGAGATCCGGAATTCGTTCGTGGTCGGCGCGGTCGCAAGCGATCTGTGGGGATACCTCCTAGACGTGGAGAAGATCGCGCCGTGTCTGCCGGGCGCCGAACTCACCGAGGTCGTCGACGATCGCACCTGGAAAGGGCGAGTGCAGATGAAGTTCGGCCCCGTCGCGATGACGTTCGCCGGGACGGTCACGTTGGACGAGCGTAACGACACCGATCACAGGGCCCGCCTCACCGCGAAGGGCATGGAGCAGCAGGGCAAGGGAGCAGCGAATGCGACGATCGCTTCGTGGCTGGAACCGGGACCGGGCGATGCCGAAACCACCGTGGAGATGGTGGCGGACATCACGTTGACCGGCGCCGCTGCGCAGATGTCGCGGGGATTGCTCCCCGAGATCTCCAAGCAACTCACGCAGCAGTTCGCCGACTGTCTCCAGCAGCAGATGAGCGTGGAAAGGGCGTCGGGCGATACCGCAGCTCCCCCGATCGCGCCGCCTGCCGCGCCGGTCGGCGGCCTCTCGCTCGGGATCTCGGCTGCGTGGTCCATCATCCGCCGGTTCTTCGCGCGCCTCTTCGGAGGCGGGAAGCGGAGCTGACGTGATCAGCGGGGTCGTCCTTGCGGCGGGGGCCGGGACGCGGTTCGGTGGGACGAAGCAGCTCATCCGGCACGAGGGCAAACCGCTGGTCAACCACGCGATCGACGCGCTGACCGCGGCTGGGGTCGAGGAGATCCTCGTCATCACCGGACACGACGCGGAGGCGGTGGAGGCAGCGCTCAACCTTCCACCCCATGCTCGCGTCATCCGCAACCCCCGGTACGCCGACGGCCAGGCGACTTCGCTGGCGGCCGCGTTCCACGACATCGCTCCCGAAAGTGAGGCCGCTGTCATCCTGCTCGCCGATCAACCAGGCGTGATCGACAAGGACGTTCAGGCGCTCATCGAGCGGTTCCGCCGAACGCGGAAACAGATCGTTCGAGCCATGTACCGCAACGGCCCCGGCCCGGCGCTCCTCTCGCGGGAGATCTATGCGGA
>JAXDJY010000282.1:0-3892 GCA_034667445.1 Actinomycetota bacterium
ACGCTCACCGCGACGCTCACAACACCGCCCGCGACCAGGGCGAAACCGAGGACGGCAGGCACCTGGACGCCCCGGTGGTTCGTCGTGCTCAGGCGCTCGCGAAGGCTCACCGCAGACGCACCGCCCGGGCGCCTATCGCACGTGCGATGTGGAGTCCCTCTTTGCCACGATGGGCGAATCCGGGGAGACCGCGTCCGGTGCTCCGATGCGTGAGGCCCGCAACAGGGACTTCCACGATGCGGAATCCCCTTCGCACCGCGTCGATCGTCATCGCCGTTTCCATGCCGAACCCCCCCGCGAGGGGCCGCACCGCCGCGAGGCATGCCGCGGAGAGCACGCGCTGCCCCGATAGCGGTTCTCCGGCACCATACCCCGAGAGGACCTTGATCCCGAGCGATGAGAAGCGCTTCACCGTCCCCAGCCCGCCGCCTCCCTGTGGAGGGAATCCGGCGATCGCCATATCCGCCCGTCCATCCAGCACGGGCGGAAGCAGCTTCGCTAGCCCCGCCGCCGACACGCCCAGGTCGGCGTCGGCGAACAGCCACACACCCGGATGCGGGGGCAGTCGCGTGAGGGCTCCTTCCATGGCCGCGCCTTTGCCGGCCTGGGACCGGATCCGCAGCACCGTGGCCCCCGCCCCCAGCGCTAGCGAGGCCGTGCCGTCACTCGAGGCGTCGTCAACGACGACGACCTGATCGACAGATGCCCGCAAGGCGCGAACCGTGGCCGCGACGGTAGCCGCCTCGTTCCGCGCGGGGACGAGCGCGATGATCGTGGCTGCGCCGGTCACGACAATGGCGGAAGGATCTGCAGACCGGCGGCGGTGCCGTAGTCACCACCAGCGCGCTGGTCGATCGCACGCTGGAGACCGACCACCAGCGCCACGCCTCCCGGCGAGATCTCGAGGTCGTCGACCGTAACCCGGGGTCCCGAACCCGCTCCGTCACTCCTCACCAGCGAAACGAACCCGTCCGCGGACTGATGCGCTTCTCCCGCCGCCACCACCACGTTCTGGCCGGAGAGCTCTTTCACCAACGGAACCAAGAAGGTCGCGGGAGGCACTGGAGAACCCTCGGTGGGACCGCCGATCACGATGACGGCGTCCGGCACGCCGATATCGTTCGCAACTTTCACGCCTGAGCCTGTGCTGTCGATATAGCCTTGGAGGAGCAGGTTCGCCAATATATCGGGAGGGGCTCCGGGATGCGCGGTCGGAGGAGGGCCCTGGGCGATCCGGACGGCGAGCTTGGCCGCCACCAGCCCGGGCAGCGACGAGGGGTCGGTCTGGGCGGGCACGCCGACGTCCTCGGCCAGCGACTTGACGTCGCCCGGATCCGTGGAGGCGATCGAAGGAAGAGGCACCAACGTGGTCACGACGTTCGCGCCGGAGATCGAGAGAGCGTTGTTGGCCTGCTTGAGCGCCCCAGGATCGGCGCCCTCGTCGGCGACGATGATGATGTTCAGCGGACTGAGCCGCGATGCCTCGATCTGCTTGCTCGCCTGGGCGAACGCGTCCGCGTAGTGCGCCAGTTCTGTTGTAGTGGTGGTCAACGATCTCCGATACTCCGCACTCTTCTGGTCGGCCGCGTCCGTTCGTTGTTTCAACGTGTTGATCAATCCCTGATTGACCACCGTCGTGCCGGTAAGCACCCCAAGGGCGAGCGCGAGGAACACCGCGATGATCGATACCAGGTGGTAGCGCCAGCTGATCACAGGGCTTCTTTCAGATGGAAGATCCACTGGCGGACAAGCTCGAATTGCTGCGTCAGATAGAGCCGGAGCGGCGGCGAGACCCACACCACGACCATCATCGCGAAGAGAGCGGAGGCTACCAGCAACAGGGCATCTCGCTTGCGGAAGGCGCGCGCCCCGTAGATGCGTGACACGCCTTTTGCATCCATGAGGATCTCTCCTACCCGCAGCCGAACGAGGAACGTGCTCGACATCCCTTCGCGGCCCTTGTCGAGGAACTCGCGGAGGTTCCCGTGCGAACCCACGGCGACGATAAGGTCGGCGCGCTTCTCGTGTGCCAACAGGAAGGCGACATCCTCGCTGGTTCCGGAGGACCGGACGGTCGTGAACGGCACCTCGAGCGCGTGGAGGCGATCTTGGCCTGGGGCCCTCCCGTCGAGGTACGCATGAAGGATCAGTTCAGTGGGTTTGTGGCGGCGCTTCGGGCTCTCGGCCAGGAGGAGCGCATCATCGGAGACGCTGTCCATGTCCCCCACGATGAGGTCGGGTTGATATCCCTCGTTGATCAAAGCGTCCGCTCCCCCGTCGACCCCGACCAGGATGGGGTCGACGTCGCGGATGTAGGCGCGTAGCGCAGCGAGATCCTCGCGATATCCGTAGCCGCGAACGACCACGAGGGCCGGGCGCCCGGCCATGTCGTGCTTCAGATCGGGCAGCCCGGCACCCCCGAACAGGAGGTCTCGTTCATCCCGCATGTACTCCAGGGTGTTTCGAGCGAAGGACTCGAGGTGCTCGTCGAGGTCGACGCGGGCCGCCTCCATGTCGTGCAGGACCGAGATGCGGCTCTGGCGGACCCCGACGCCGGCAAGTGTTTCCCCCACGAAGACCCGGTCTCCGTCCAGGCGCAGCGGTGCACCATCCTTGATCTTGTCCAGAAGGATCGCGCCGACGTGGTCGATCAACGGGATCTCCGATTCCATGAGGATCAACGGCCCGAGGTTCGGATAGCGGCCGCTGATCGACGCCGCCGCGTTCACCACCGCCGCCGCACCTGCCTCGACCAACCCTTCGGCTGCGACCCGGTCGATGTCCTCATGATCGATGACGGCGATATCCCCGGGGCGCAGCCGCGCGACGAGATCTTTGGTTCGCCGATCGACACGGCCTACACCGTGTTCGGGAAGCGCGGGGCGCCGCGTTCGGCGCAAGAGGCCTCTGGTCCTGGACGTGGTTCGCTCCTTCGCGGATGGAGATCGACAGCCGCCGTAGTGGGCCGCGCAGCGAACCCCTAGGGTATCCGACCGCTCACGGGCTGGTCAGCCAGCACGTATGGGCGCGCCGCGACCCGACCCCGGTTCGCTTCGAAGCTCGGCTGCCTCAGCCAAGAGCTCCTGAGCGTGCGAACGGGCGGTCGCGCTTCCGGTCAGGCCGGCGAGCATCCGGGACAGCTCGTCGACCCGTTCCGAATCGTCAAGGGCATCGACCGCTGCGATCCCCTGCTCCTTCCGCACGCGCAAGTGGAGATCCGCGAAACACGCGATCTGCGGCAGGTGGGTCACCACGAGCACTTGGCGGCCCATCGCGAGCCGCGCGAGCCGCCGCCCGACGGCGAGACCCGCCTCCCCACCGATGCCCGCGTCGACCTCGTCGAATACCAGCGTCGGAACAGCGTCCACATCCGCGAGCACGCTGCGGCAGGCGAGCATGGTGCGGGACAGCTCCCCTCCCGACGCCGTCTTCGCCAGCGGAAGCGGCGGCTGGCCGGGACCCGCCGAGAATCGAAGCTCTCCACGTTCGGCGCCGGCCGCGTTGAACCCCTCCAGCGGCACGAGCACGACGGCCACCGCGGCCCCGGGCATCCCGAGTTCCTGAAGCTCTGATGCGATCGCGTTCCCGAGAGGCCCGGCGGCGGCCGCCCGTCCCGACGTGACGATCCCCGCTCGAGTCGTAGCCGAGGCGGATAGTGACGCGACGGCATCTTCGAGTTCGCGCCTGCGATCGTCGGACCCTGCGAGCGCAGCCAGCCTTTCGCCGGCGGCCTCCAGGAAGGCCAAGACATCGGCGTCACTCTCGCCGTACTTGCGCTGCAACCCCTTGAGAACCGCGATCCGTTCACGGATCTCGACCAGCCTGGCGGGGTCGGCCTGCAGAACGTCCCGGTAGGCACGCAGGTCACGCCCGAGTTCCGCAAGTTCCGCCT
>JAXDJY010000283.1:0-4401 GCA_034667445.1 Actinomycetota bacterium
GTCGTTGAGCGCCGTGATGTCGACATCGCCGATGAACGCCTGCCCCGATGTCGGGGTATCCAGCCCGGCGAGGCAATGAAGCAACGTGGACTTGCCTGAGCCGGACGGCCCCATGATCGCGGTGAACTCCCCGGATCCAAAGGCAACCGTGACGGCATCCAGGGCCGTCACACGTGCATCACCGACGCCGTAGATCTTCGAGAGGTCGACGGCGCGCACTACTGGTTCTGTGGTCAACATCGATCCCTCCGCCATCCCGTGTCCGAGAGAGGCTACGCGAGATACAAGGAGGTGTGCCTCAGGCTACGTGTCGGAGGTGCGGTGGGTGCAGGACGACGTCGGCCGCATCGGCGTGCAGGGTGGCCCCCCACGTGGCCACGACGCCGATGAGCGCGATCACGATGAAGATCGCAAGGAACATGTGTCTAGCCTGGCACCCCCTGTCCCGCTTCCCAGCATCTACGGGTGCCATTTTCCAAGGTGGTCATGCAGGGAGAAATGCGTGCGAGATGGGACTAGTCCTGCCACCGAACGGGAGTGGGCGCGGCAGGTTTTGAACCTGCGACCTCTCGCGTGTGAGGCGAGCGCTCTCCCGCTGAGCTACGCGCCCGGGAGTCGCCTCCACGATACCAAGCGCGCTGCCGCCGACCCCGGACAAGGTGACGGCGGCACGTGCCCGCGTCGTGCCGCCGTCGGTCCGAGCCACTGGGACTCGGACGTTTGATGTAGTGCCAGGTGACTAGTCTGGCATGGCCCGGATGCTCCTTGCAAGAACCCTGGCCGATTCCCTCGGAATCAGCGAGACAGGCAGCTGGACGACCTTCTTACCCACGGCGAGTCTTGTCGGTACGGTGTTTGCGATGACCACCAAGCAGGGTAGGTCGGGGCCCAGCGGAGTCTCGCGGCGGAGGTTCCTTATCGGAGCGGGCACAGCCGCGGTGGCAGCGGCGGGCCTCGGCTTGGAGATTGGGCGACCGCGCACAGGCCAACGAAGCGAGGTTCACCGGACGTCGACCTCAACGACGACAGCTCTCACCATCACAAACGGGACGTTCAGGTCCAAGGTGCTTGGAACGACGGTCGGATACGCCCTCGCCGTACCTCCCGGGCACCGGATCGGTGAGGCCCTGCCCGTCGTGTTCATGCTCCCGGGTCGAGGAGGCACCGGGCAAGGCTGCATGGTGGGTACGCAGATGCCGGCGTTCGTCGCCGACGCCGTGGGGAAGGGGGACGTGCCGCCGTTCGTGTTGGCATCGGTAGACGGCGGTGAGTCGTACTGGCACCCGCGAGCCTCGGGCGAAGATCGGATGTCGATGCTCATGCACGAGTTCGTCCCGATGTGCGCAGATCGATGGAAGCTGGGAGAGACCAGAGCACGCCGCGCGATCAAGGGCTGGTCCATGGGTGGATACGGCGCGATCCTGATGACGGAGCGATATCCCGAGGACTTCTGCGCGGTTGCGGCGGCGAGTCCGGCCATCTGGACGAGCTATGCCGCAATGTTGCGAGGACCGGGCGATGCATTTGATTCGGCGGCGCAGTTCGCAACCTACGACGTGATCGCACACGCAGCCGCGCTCGCCCACACGTCGGTGCGGGTGGATTGCGGGTTGCAGGACGGGTTCTACCCCTACGTTCAGGCCTTCGTCAGCGCGCTCCCGTCACACCCGGCCGGGGAGTTCATCGACGGCGGGCATGACGGCGCGTTCTGGCTGAAGGTCGGGCCCGGCCAGGCGAGATTCTTGGGCGATCAGTTCGCCGCGTGATCTCCACGAGCGTCATGGGTGTATCGTCCCGCCGCATGGAGCATGAGAGTTATTGGATCGCATCTGCACTCGTCGGCGTCATCCTGTTCCTCTTCCTGGCGATGCAAGACCACTTCTCGCCGAGCATCCGCCGGCCGGCGGCCAACGCCAGGATGTGGCTAGCTCTCCTCCCGCCTGCCGTGGCCGTCCTGCTCCCCTTGGTGATGCTCTCCGGCATGCTCAAGGAAAACGGGAACCTGAGGTTCCTGGAGCTCATCTGTGTCCTCGCGCTACTGATCCAGTTGTGCCTGACGAGGTCTCGCAGACCGAGTCGACCACCGGACGATGAAGCTCGACAGCTCGGAGCATCGGCTCGGCGATGGCAACTGAAGGGCGATCAGGACAGCGGCCCCGAGGGTAGGTCGAGCTCGACGCTGACGCCGTAGGCGCGGCACGCCTCGGCGAACCTTTGTCCCACCGCTTGCGAATCCGCGTGAAGAGAGAGGAAAGGAAGGGACACCTCGAAAACGGACATCCAGGCGGGGTCGGTGGCAGCGTTCGCGGGCAATCCGTTCGGGGTGATCGACACCGTCGTCGTAGGTATCGTGTCGATCCTCGATCGAAGATTCCTGCCGCCTTTGGTTAACGACGGGATCTCGAAGGCCGGAGAGAAGCGCCAACGGATGGCGCTGATGGAGCTCCACGACACGGTGGTGTCATCTACCTGCAGACCAGCCGGCGTGATCTCGAGCCGCCGGGGGTCTCCGCCGCTTGGACCCATAAGCCTGATGATCACGAAAGCTACCGCGCCAACCCCGATCGGTATCCACGCCCAGTTGGATATGTTCGGATCGAAACGATTCGGATGTATGACCCACAACCCAACGAAGGCTGCCAGGAGCGCGGCGCTCAGGATCCACACCGCTGCCGTCCGGCCGGCACCCTGTCGGATGACGAGCGTCGGTGCGAACGGACTGCCGCCGGGTTTCACGACCCCACGCATGGATTCATCCTAGTTCGGCGACCGGATGCCCGAATGTGGTGGGCGATAGAGGATTTGAACCTCTGACCTCTTCCGTGTCAAGGAAGCGCTCTCCCCCTGAGCTAATCGCCCGTTCTGGTGTTGAGGGTACGGCTTTCGAGCCCAGTGGTGCAGAGGCGGGGACCGGAATCGAACCGGTGTGCGAGGCTTTGCAGGCCTCTGCCTAACCACTCGGCCACCCCGCCGGGTGTGCGCGCGTCAGTCTATCGAAGGACCGGCGAACGGCCGTAGACGGCGACCGATCGGAGCCAGCGGACCTAGGCCGCACCGACCCCCCATCCTGCGCCGCATGACCGATGCACCCAGATGAGTACCTCGCTACCGTGGCACACCCCTCGAACGGAAGGATCCCCAGATGGCCCCCGAGACGACAATCGCACCGGAACCTGATCGCATCTTCGTCCTTCCGCATCGCGACCGAAGCGGTCTGCGCGCTCGTCTCACGGACCACGTCCTGCCCGAAGATCGCCCGATCGAGAACGAGCTGCGGACGGTCATGCTGGAGCGCGAACGCGAGGGCCTGCGCGGACGGGCTCAGCAGGTGCGGACCGAAACAGCACACAGCTACCGGCGGATCTCAGTCGCCACCTCGGCCTCACGATCTTCCGCAGTGCACACGCTGGACCTCACCACCAGGGCGCTGCAGCTCCGGTAGAAATCGGAGATCTCCCGGTGACCGGCGGGGGCGACACTTGGAGCGGACGACGGGATTCGAACCCGCGACCCCCACCTTGGCAAGGTGGTGCTCTACCACTGAGCCACGTCCGCGCTGCTACCCAGGCTAACGGTCCCCGCCCGGTGCTTCAACCGGCAGTGTCCGAGGCTATCGGATGCCGGTGGATCCGAAGCCGCTCTCGCCGCGGGTTGTCTCGGGAAGGGTCTCCACCCACGCCGGCGCGACCGCTGGGATGGCTATCACAACGAGCTGCGCGATCCGATCTCCGGGCTCGATGACCACGGTGTCCAACGGATCCAGGTTCACCACTGCGCACATGAGCTCCCCTCGATAGCCGGCGTCGATGAGCCCGGGGGCGTTCGCGAGCGTAAGTCCCTGTTTGGAGGCCAGCCCCGACCGCGGCAGCACCAATCCCGCGTGGCCTTCCGGTATGGCGACCGCCACACCTGTCGGAACCATCGCCCGTTCCCCCGGTCCCACCTTCACCGACACGGTGGATCGGAGATCCAACCCGGCGTCGCCGGGATGGTGCGCGTCCGGAAGGGTGGCGCCATCTGCGAGTCGTTTGAACGGGAGGTCCACGGCTAGGCCGGCTCGACGAGTTCGATGCGGTTGCCGAAAGGATCGCGGACATAGCAGCGGAGATACCCCTCCAGCTGGACGGAGTCGACGACCCGGTAGCCCGCCTCTTCGATCCGGCCGCGGAGCGCATCAAGGCCGTCGACCAGGAAGGCTGGATGGGCTTTGTGCGCGGGCTGGAACTGCTCCTCGACACCCAGGTGCACCTCGAGCGATCCGCGACGGAACCAGACACCGCCGCGAGGCGCAAGCTGCGGCGGCTTGTCCACCTGGGTGAGCCCCAGAACGTCGGCGTAGAACTTCACGGCAGCGTCCTCCTCACCCGGCGGCATCGCGAGCTGCACGTGGTGCAAGCTCTC
>JAXDJY010000284.1:0-4432 GCA_034667445.1 Actinomycetota bacterium
GCCGGCCACCCGCTCGCCGATCACATCATCACGGTCGAGGATGCGCTGGCGTTCCGACTGCACGGGGACATCTACCTGAGTCAGCGCGATATCCGGGAACTGCAGTTCGCGAAGGCGGCCGTGGCCACCGGCATCCGTTCCTTGATGGAGGAAGTGGACGTGGCAGCCGAGGACCTGGAGGAGGTGCTCCTTGCCGGGTCGTTCGGGAGCTACATCAACCCCGAGAGTGCCGTCGTCATCGGCGTGGTGCCGGCAGTGAGCGTGGAGAAGATCGTGGCGGCAGGGAACGCCGCAGGCGAGGGCGCGAAGATGACCCTGCTGAGTTTCCGCGAGCGCCAGATCGCGAACGAACTCCCCACCCGCGTCGAATACCTCGAGCTCTCCGCCGTCCCGGGCTTCAACGACAACTTCGTGACGGCGACGATATTCCCCGAACTCACCGACATCCCGTTCGTTGTCGAGCGGATGAAGGCAACGAACCCACGCTGAGACCTCTCGATCTAGTCGACATGAGCGGATGGCAACGATGATGACCGAACGGCATGGGTTCTGGGTAGCAGTGATCGGGACGTTCGCGCTCATCGCCGTGGCCTGTTCGGGGACGCCAGAAGCGAGCGTTGCGACACCGGCGCACGCAACCGCGACCCCGGCCGACCCGGCAAGCTCCATCTATTCGCCCGTGGACCTTCCCGGCCTTCCGTACATCAGCAGTGTCGGGGGCTACACGTTCAACTACGACCCGAAGTGGAGCACCCGGCCACAAGACCGTGCGACCGACGTTGTGGCGTTCGCACCGCCGAGTCCGCCGAAGGCCGTTTCCGATGTAGCCGTCTCCGTGATCGGCGCACCCGAGGGAAGCGTCCTCAGCACGTACGGCACGCAGGACGCCGCTTTCATCGATCACATCCCTGGAGCCAGGGTGTTGGGGTCGCGCGGTGAGCGCCTGGGCGGCCAGTCTGCCTACTCGCTGGAATATCTGCTGCCCATCCATGGGGCGGTGATCCAGGTCCTCCAACTCACGACGGTGACCAACGGACAGGTCTTCAGCGTCATCTACAGCACCGCTCCCTCGCGGTTCCAGGCCGACCTGCCGGCGGCCGGTCTGATCGCCCGGTCCTTCACATTCACCTCACCGCCGGATACGCCGCGGGAAGGGATCAAGCCGCCGCCGGCCGGCAAGCAGGTCTTCCCGCTGCCGGTCCGCTTGGGCTGAACGCTCCGGGCTTGCGTCCGCCTTCGGGGGATACTGGATCGGTGACTGAACCCCAGCGTGACCCGGAACACGACGAGAAGATCCGCCTGATCAGGGGTCGGCCGAAGACTTCCGCGGCCGGCAACGGCGGTCCGGTCTTCATCCCGCGCTCTCCGCGGGCACCGCATCTGGTCGGCGCCTCCGTCGGGTTCGCCGGCATCCTGAGCCTCCTCTCGACGGCCGGCCCGATGCACGAGCGCATCGCGCCACTGACAAACGTGGTCCCACTCTCGGTGCGCACCAATGCAAACTCGGTTGCGGCCCTCACGGGCCTCGGCCTCCTGGTCGTGGCCGGCGGATTGTGGCGGCGCCAGCGCTTGGCGTGGTGGGTGGCACTCGGACTGCTGATCCTCGCCGGGATCAGCCACATCCTGAAGGACCTCGACGTCATCACCGCGGCGCTCGTCCTGGGGCTTGCGGTGACCTTGGTGGTGAACCGCGCAGAGTTCGACGCCAAACCGGGTCCCGGCTCGGTGCGGCGCGCGATCGTGACATTCCCCTTGCTGGCTTCGGTCGTTTGGTGGTTCGGCGCGCTGACGCTGCTTTCGCACGCCAAAGACTTCACCCCGCGGCCCGGTTTCGGGGAGGCGCTCAGCGCTTCGGCTCGCGGCGCCGTCGGTTTGTCGCCGGGGATCACGAGCCATAGCGGGGATAGCGCGTGGATCCTCGGGCTCCTGCCGATCCTCGGCGTGGTCGCCGCGGTCTCCGCGTTCGCACTCATGTTGCGGCCGGTGGTGGAGGGTCTACGCAGGAGCGCGGCCGATGCGGATGTCGCGCAGGACATCGTTCGGCGCCACGGGTCGGACACGCTGAGTTACTTCGCGCTCCGTCACGACAAGAGCTACTTCTTCTGTGACGACGGGTTCGTCGCGTACCGGTACCTGTGGAACCTCGGATTGGTGTCCGGCGATCCGGTCTGCGCGCCGGAGATGCGGGCCTCCGTCATGGAGGCGTTCGTCCGGCATGCCCGCGGGATGGGCTGGGGCGTAGCCGTCCTGGCCGGAAGCGAAGAGATGGAGCCGGTGTATCGGCGCCTGGGGCTCCGACCGTTCTACCTGGGTGACGAAGCTATCCTCGACCCGCGCACGTTCAGCTTGGAGGGAAGGTGGATCCGAAAGGTGCGCCAATCCGGACACCGGCTGACACGGAGCGGATACACGATCGCCTACCTCTCCGACGCCGATATCGACCCGGACCTCCGCGATGCCCTGGACGGTGTCACGGCCTCCTGGCGCGGGCGTGCCCCCGAGCGTGGATTCACCATGTCGATGGACAGGTCGCCATCTCCCCAGGATCGCGACGCACTCACGGTCGTCGCGCGCGACTCGGACGGCCGGGCGCAAGGATACCTGCACTTGGTGCCGTGTTACGGCGAGGAACCAGGCTTCAGCCTGGATCAGATGCGCCGGCGCCCCGACACCCCGAACGGCCTTATGGAGTGGATGGTGGCCGAGACCGCGTTGGAGTTGGGGCGTCGGGGCTCGGCCAGGTTCAGCCTAAACTTCGCGGTCCGCGGCAGGATCTTCGACGATCAGTTCCGGCTCACGCTGCTGCAGCGCGTCGAGGCCAAGCTCCTGGGTTGGCTCAACCCCTTCTTCCAACTTGAGCGCCTGTGGTCGTTCAACGACAAGTTCGGGCCGACGTGGCGGCCGCGATTCATCTACTACGAGGCGCCGCTCAGTCTGCCGAGAGTGGTCCTCGCCTACCTGGAGGCCGAGGCGTTCCTGCGGCTGCCATTGATCGGCACCCAAGGCCGGCTCCGTCACCGGATGGCTGGGGGTGCACAGGCGAGAGCCGCCGCGCCGACCCGCGGTGCGTGAACGCTGACCTGTACGTGATACAACCCTTCAGACCATGACCTCCCGTTCTCGTTTCGCTGCAACCTATGCCGACGCAATCCGGATGCCGTTCTGGCTCGACCGGACGCGCCCCTTCGCCGAACAACCTGCGCTGGAAGGAGATGTCAGGGCGGATCTCATCGTCGTGGGAGGCGGGTTCACCGGTCTCTGGACCGCGCTGCAGGCGAAAGAAGCCAGCCCCGAACGAGACGTGGTCCTCTTGGAGCAGGGCGAGATCGCGAGCGCGGCGACCGGCCGAAACGGGGGGTTCTGCACCGCCAGCCTCACCCACGGCTTGCACAACGGGGCCGAGCGGTGGCCGGAGCAGATGCACGAACTCGAACGGCAGGGTATGGCGAACCTCGCGGAGATCGAACAGGCGGTCCATCGCTACGGGATCGACTGCGATTGGCGGCACAGCGGCGAGCTGATCCTGGCGACCCAACGGTGGCAGCTGGAGGGCCTCCGCCAGACGGTCGAGCACGCCGCCGGCTTCGGCCGGACGCTCCGGTTCCTTGACCATGAGCAGGTGGCGGAAGAGGTCCGCTCGCCGACGTACGTGGGAGGTTTCTGGGACGTCGAGGGCGCGGCGATGGTCGACCCCGCGCGGCTCGCGTGGGGCCTCGCGGCCGCATGCCTGCAGCTCGGTGTGCGGATCCACGAGCACACGGCCGCCACAGGTGTGGCGAAGGATGGAATCGGTGTGCGGGTGCGCACCGAGCGCGGCAGCGTACGCGCGGGCCACGCTGCACTCGGAACGAACGTCTTCCCCAATCTGGTCCGCCGCGTACGGCCGTTCGTGGTGCCCGTCTACGACTACGTCCTGGCGACCGAGCCGATCCCGGCCGAACGATGGGCGGAGATCGGATGGGAGTCGCGTGCGGGGCTCGCCGACTCGGGCAACCGGTTCCACTACTACTCCCGCACCGACGACGACCGCATCGTGTGGGGTGGGTTCGACGCGATCTATCACTACGGCAACGGCTTGCGGCCGGAGCATGAGCAACGCGCAACGACCTTCGAGCTGCTCGCCGAGCACTTCTTCGAGACCTTCCCGCAGTTGCTCGGCACCCGGTTCAGCCACACGTGGGGTGGCGCGATCGACACGTGCACCCGCTTCTCGCCGTTCTTCGGAACCGCACTCGGCGGACGCGTTGCGTACGCGCTCGGGTACACGGGGATGGGCGTGGGCGCATCGCGGTTCGGCGCGCGGGTGATGCTGGACAAGTTGGCCAGCGCCGACACTGAACGGACGCGGCTGCAGCTCACCAGACGCAAGCCAGTGCCGTTCCCACCGGAGCCGTTGCGGTGGGCGGGGATCACACTCACCAAGCGAGCGCTC
>JAXDJY010000285.1:0-3858 GCA_034667445.1 Actinomycetota bacterium
TCGCCGCGGTTCAGCAGCAGGTCTCTCAACGGTTGAGCACGCCGATCACCATCAGCGCCGGAGGCAAGACGTGGACCACCACTCCAGCCGAACTCGGTGAGCGCGTGAACATCGAAGGGGCGGTGGATCAGGCCGAAGCGGTGTCCACGACGATGGGGTGGGTCGACCGCGTGTGGCACCGCGTTCGCCACTCCCCGGTGGCTGTGGATATCAGCGTCGGCTCCCACGGGTCGCCCGGGGCCGTCCAAGCCCTGGTGGCCAAGATCGCCGAGGCTACGGACGTGACCACCCGGGACGCGTCGGTGAAGCTGGTGGGGACCAGCAAGGTGGCATTCGTTCATTCGCGCGGCGGCCTCGCCGTCGACCAGAAGGCGACCGTCCGTGCCATCCGAGCAGCGCTTACGCGCGGGCAGATGCAGGTGAGCGCGTCCGTGCAGACGGTTCGGCCGAAGGTGACGGATGCCCAGCTCGGGGTGACGGTGGTGGTTCGGATCGACGAGAACCGCCTCTACCTGTACAAAGGGTTCAACCAGATCCGGACCTATCCGGTCGCCACCGCGATGCCCGGGTTCACCACGCCCGTGGGCGAGTGGACGATCGTGGACAAGCAGGAGAACCCGACCTGGCATAACCCTGCCATCCACGGCTGGGGCGCCGGGGAACCGCCCGTGATCCCCCCGGGCCCCGACAACCCACTCGGTACCCGTGCGCTCTATCTCAACGCTCCGGGAATCCGCATCCACGGAACGCCGGCCACCTACTCGATCGGGACGTACGCATCCCACGGTTGCATCCGGATGACCATCTCCGACTCAGAGGCGCTCTACCCACTCGTCCCTGTGGGCGCTCACGTGGTCATCGCGGGCGTGCGACCGATCTGACGAGCGCTGGAGGCGCCATCACCCCCAGGCGGCCTCCGTCGTTCGGACCCTGTATCGGCCGTCGGGAGGGTCGTACTCACCCCCCCAGCTGACTACCTACGTATCGACCGCGCTGCACGGGAAAATGGCCACATGCAGGGCGCTTCCGGCGAGAGGGGCTGTTATCGTCGCTGGAGATTCGTCGGACCCCCCTATTCGTCGGACCTGGAGAGAGCGCTATGACAACGTCCCCCCCAACATGCCCGAGCTGCGGCTCCGGTGACCTCATCAGCATCACGATGACCGTGGCCGGTCGCGAACTCGCGTTCACTACCTGCCACCTCTGCGAGGCCAAGTGGTGGCACCGCGACGGCGAAGAGGTGCCGTTGCAGTCGGTGATCGGTCTCGTCGTCCCGAAGTAGCCGGGCTGGCTCTGCGTCCGACGGGTTCCCGTAGGATGCGGTCCCGATGGCTGCCTCCGATCTGGACAGGATCTTCAAGGCGTACGACGTTCGAGGGATCGTTCCCGACGAACTCGACGCGGCGCTGGTTCGCCGGATCGGAGCCGAGTTCGCCGAGTGGACGAAGGCGCCGGCGATCATCGTGGGGCGCGACAGCCGCATCTCCTCTCCGGAGTTCGCCGCCGCGATCGCGGAGGGGGCCACAGCTCGCGGCGTTGACGTAATCGACCTCGGCTTGGCCTCGACCGATCTCCTCTACTTCGCGGCCGGCAAGCTCGACCGCCCCGGGGTCATGCTCACCGCTAGCCACAACCCGAAGCAGTACAACGGGCTGAAATTCTGTCTCTCCGGCGCACGGCCGGTGGGTGAGGAGAGCGGCCTTCGCGAGATCCGCACGATGGTCGAAGGTCCCGAGACTCCCTCGGTCCACCCCCGGGGCACAGTCGAGCACCGCTCGCTGCTCGACGCCTACGTCGAGCACGTGTTGTCGTTCACCGACGTCGGGGCGATGCGGCCCCTCACGGTCGTTGCCGACACGGCGAACGGGATGGGCGGCTTGGTGGTTCCGGCGGTGATGGACCGGCTTCCCGTCACGCTCTTCCACCTCTATCCGGAGTTGGACGGCACGTTCCCGAACCATCCCGCGGATCCGATCGATCCGGCCAACCAGGTGGACCTGCGGGCGGCCGTCCGTGAACACCGCGCCGATGTCGGCCTCGCGTTCGACGGGGACGCGGACCGCGTATTCCTCGTCGACGAGCTGGCCGACGACGTCTCGGGTTCGCTTCTTACCGCGCTGGTCGCTACCGCCATGCTCGGCCGGGAACCCGGCGCGAAGATCGTGCACAACCTCATCTGCTCATGGACGGTTCCTGAAGTCATCCGCGAGCACGGCGGGACACCCGTCCGAACCCGCGTGGGCCATTCGTTCATCAAGCAGGTCATGGCCGAGACCGGGGCGATCTTCGGTGGGGAGCACTCGGGGCATTACTACTTCCGCGACAACTACCGAGCGGACTCCGGACTCATCGCCGCGGTGGTCGCCTTGGGGGAGTTGTCGACGGCGAACACCGGTCTGTCAGCGATGCTCGCCCCCTACCGCCGCTACTTCGACAGCGGTGAGATCAATTCCACTGTCCCCGACCAGGCGGCGAAGCTCGAGGAGCTGGAGGCGGCCTACGCCGATGGCAAGGCGGACCACCTGGACGGGCTCACGGTAGAGTTCAGCGATTGGTGGTGCAACGTCAGGGCGTCCAACACGGAGCCGCTCCTGCGGCTGAACGTCGAGGCCAGGTCGCCCGGAGTACTTGCCGCCAGGACCGCAGAGCTGCTCGAGATCATCCGCAGCGACAAGGAAGGAGACGAATGAGCGTCGATGCCGAACTGCTTGAGATCCTGGTGTGCCCGAACGATCGGGGGGACGTCACCTACATCGAGGCCGAGCAGGTCATCGTGTGCTCGACGTGCGGGTATCGGTACCCGGTCCGCGACGACATCCCCGTGATGCTGATCGACGAAGCGGAGAAGCCCTCCGGGGGCAAGAAGAAGTGATCGCGCTGGACGATGCCGCGGCCCGTCGGGCCGCGGACCCATCCGGCATGCTCGATTCCGTCGCCCGGCTCCCCGATGACTGCCGGGCGTCATACCGCGAGGCCCTCGGCCTCACAGGCCTTCCCTCGATGTCGGACGTCGCTTCCATCGTCTTCTGTGGCATGGGCGGCTCGGCAGTCGCGGGCGACGTCCTTCGGTCGGTCTTCCGCGACCGGCTGCCCATCCCCGTCGAAGTGAACCGCTCGCCGGTGCTGCCGCACCACGCCGGGCGGCAGACGCTCGTCGCCATCTGCTCGTACTCCGGCAACACTGCCGAAACGCTCGCATCCTTCCGCGAGGCGATCGCCCGAGGGTGCCGGGTGGCCGTGGTCACCTCCGGCGGCGCCGCGAAGACGCTGGCGACCGAGCACGGCATCCCCGTGATCCCGGTCCCCGGCGGCTATCAGCCGCGCGCGGCGTTCGGGCATCTGGGGTTCGCGTGGCTCGGGGCCCTGGAGGCCATGGGGGTTCTCCCCGCGCTCGCGGCCGAGGTTGACGAGACCGCGTCGTTGCTCGACGAACTCGTCGCGGGTTCGCTCCCGGAGGTTCCGACGCCTGCCAACCGTGCGAAGCGGCTGGCCGAGACCATCGGAGATCGCGTGCCCGTCGTGTGGGGTGCCGAGGGCGTAGCGTCCGTCGCCGCGATGCGATGGAAGACCCAGATGAACGAGAACGGCAAGGTGCCGGCGTTCGCCGCCTCGATGTCCGAACTCGATCACAACGAGGTTGTCGGGTGGACTCGCCCGTATGGCGAACGCTTCGCCGTGGTGTCCCTACGAACCGATGACGAGCATCCGGAGATCGCTCCGCGGTTCGCGCTGTCCGAGGCGATCGCTGAGGCTGCGGGCGCCCTCACCACGCAGGTGGACGCACAAGGGAGATCGCCGTTGGCTCGTCTGCTCACGCTCATCTACCTCGGCGACATGGCCAGCGTGTATGTGGGCCTT
>JAXDJY010000286.1:0-7125 GCA_034667445.1 Actinomycetota bacterium
CCACGACCGTGTCGTGGTGCCGCGAGATGCTCGCGGAGAGCCCGTTGTCGCTCAGGATGCTGAAGGCCGGCTACAACGCAGGCGTCGACGGCTTGTCGGGCGTGCAACAGCTCGCGGGGGATGCGACGCTCCTTTATTACATGACCGAGGAAGCACAGGAAGGTCGCGACGCGTTCAAGGAGAAGCGCGAGCCCGATTTCGCCCGCTTCCCGAAGCGCCCATGACGCAGGCGAAGGTCTGGTGGCAAGGGGTACGTCCGCGCACCCTGGGTGCAGGACTGGTGCCGGTCCTGGTGGGAACCGCCGTAAGCGGCCACCTCATCTGGTGGCGGTTCGCCGCCGCATTCATCGTCGGGGGAGGGCTGCAGATCGGTGTGAACCTGGCGAACGACTACTTCGACGGGATCAAGGGCGTCGACACCGAGGACCGGATGGGACCACCCCGGCTCACCCAGAGCGGGGCGGCCTCGCCCCGTTCGATCCTCCTCGCCTCGCTGCTCGCACTGGGCGCGGCCGCCGTGGCCGGGCTCGCGCTCGCGCTCGCGACGTCGCCCGTCATCATCCTGATCGTCGGTGCGTGCGCGCTCCTGGCGGCGCTCTTGTACTCGGGCGGCCCCCGTCCGTACGCGGGTCTTGGTTTGGGCGAGCTCATGGTGTTCCTGTTCTTCGGGGTGGTCGCCACGTGCGGGAGCGCCTACGTGATGGTCGAGACCATCCCCGCGGGCGCGTGGTGGTGCGGGGCGGCGCTCGGGCTTCTCGCCGTCGCCATCCTCCTGGCGAACAATCTCCGTGACATCCCGACCGACGGACAGACCGGGAAACGGACGCTCGCCGTTCGCGTCGGCGATGCGACGACGCGCCGCGTCTACCGGATCACCGTGATCGCGTCGTTCGCGGTGATCGCGGTCGGCGCGCTGGTGCACGTCTACGCGCCCCGCGCAGGGGTCTCCCCGTGGGCGCTCCTCGGACTGGCGGCATGGGTTCCGGCGATCAAACCGATGGAGCTCGTGGGAACGGCGTCTGGCCGTGAGCTCATCCCGGTACTGATCGCCACCGCGCGGGTGCACGCCGCGTTCGGACTGCTCATGGCCGTCGGCCTGTTCCTCTCGCTCCACGTCGGGCCACCTCACCCACTCCACCCGCACCTATGAGCCTCGGTGACGTTGCGCTCGAGCACGCCCGCGTCCTCGTTGACGAACTCGTGGCGCGCGGCATGCGGCATGCGTGCGTCTCCCCCGGTTCGCGTTCGACGCCACTGGCACTCGCTCTGGAGCGCGACGACCGCGTCCAGACGTTCGTGCATCTGGACGAGCGCTCGAGCGCGTTCTTCGCCCTCGGGATCGCGAAGGTGACGCGGCGGCCGGTGGGCGTGGCGTGCACCAGTGGGACCGCCGCCGCCGAGTTCTTCCCCGCCGTCGTCGAGGCGTTCCAGTCGCGGACCCCACTGGTGATGATGACGGCCGACCGTCCCCCGAGGCTCCGCGGGACCGGAGCGAACCAGACCATCGATCAGACGTCGCTGTACGGCTCATCCGCCGCGTTCGTCGAACTCCCGCTGCCGTCGCCGGGTGGCCCCGTCGCCGGCGGGCTCATCCGCTCGCTGGTCGCGGCCGGGTTCGAGCACGCGGCCGCGGGCGGTCCCGTCCACATCAACGTGCCGTTCGACGAGCCACTGATGCCGGAAGGTGAGGTGGTCGGCGTGGACGAGCTCACCGTGGAAGGTGTGTCGCAGGTCGCCACTGCCGGCCCGGATCCGCAGGCACGGGCTGCCGCCGCCGAGACGGTGGCGAAGGTGATCGCCGGCACGAACGGTGTCATGGTGATCGGGTCCCTCCCGGAAGGTTCCCCTCGACAGGTTCTCGCGCTCGCCGACGCTTTGGGCTGGCCGGTAGTGGCCGAACCACTGAGTGGGTGCCGTGTGCCGAACTCCGTAGGCGGCGCGAACGTCCTTGCCGCCGGCCAATCACTGGCCGCATCGCGCACCTGGTTCGAGGCGCACACCCCCCAGACGGTGATCCAGTTCGGGGCGACCCCGACTACACGCGCCTCGCAAGGGCTGGTCGCCGCCGCGGAGCACCGCATCATCGTCGATCGGCACCACCTGGATCCCGATCCCGAGGGGAGCGCCACGATCCGCCTGCGTGAGGAACCGGAGGCGCTGGCGACGGCGCTCCTGGGACTCCCGACCCCGCTCGAGCCCGCCGACGCCGCCTGGCTGGCGGAGTGGCGGACCGCCGACCTCGCGGCGCGCGCGGCGTTGGACACCGGGCTTGACGCGGCGAGTCCGCCGTTCGAACCGCGTATCGCGCGCGATCTCGTGGCGGCCATGCCCGCGGGCGCCACACTGTTCGCCGGATCCTCCACGCCCGTCCGCGATCTCGATCTCGCGATGTTGCCGCGCGCCGATGTGCGGGTGATCGCGAACCGCGGAGCGAGCGGCATCGACGGCTGCGTCAGCACGATCCTGGGCGCAGCCGCCGTGACGCCGGACACGGGCTCGCCCGTCTACGCCCTGATCGGCGACCTCACGTTCCTGCACGACGTGGGCGCCTTCCTCTGGCTCTCGCGGCAAGGGATCGAAGCCATCATCACCGTGGTGGATAACGGCGGCGGCGGGATCTTCGGGCTCCTTGCACAGCGCGATCTCCCCGAGTTCGACCGACTCTTCAGGACACCGCACGAACTCAACCTGCGGCAGATCTGCGAGGCCGCTGGAGCGACGTATCTCCGGGCGGCCTGGGCCGAAGACTTCGTCAACACGATCCAGGAAACGGAGCGGATCGGGGGTGTCGTCGTTGTCCACGTGCCGGTCGATCCGACGAACTCGGTGCGACGCCGCAAGGCGCTCACCACGACCGTTGCGGCTGCCCTCCTCGCCTAGGCCAGCTCGTCCTCGGTTACGGCAGCGGCGTGCCGCTTCTTCCTGGCTCCTCCGAAGATCTGCACGACCGCGATGATCACGCCGACCGCGAAGATCGACGTTCCCATGACGAACACCTGCGGTGGTATGCCGGTCTTCACGGCGCCATAGACCCACAGTGGGAACGTGATGGTCTGTCCGGCAACGAAGTTCGTGATGATAAAGTCATCGATCGAGAGCGCGAACGCGAGCAGGGCACCTGCCATGATGCCGGGCCAGATGAGCGGGAGCGTCACGTAGAAGAACGTTCCCCATGCGTCCGCGTAGAGATCCTTCGCGGCCTCCTCGACCTCGCGGGAGAAGCCGGCGAGCCGCGCCCGAACCACGATCGCGACGAACGCCACGTTGAACATGACGTGCGCGATGAAGATCGTGCTCAACCCGCGCTGGAAGTTGAGCGTAACCAAGAGCGACAACAGCCCGGCACCGAGAACGATCTCTGGTGCTGCGATGTTGAGGAACATGACCATCTCGAGGCCGCCCTGCCCCTTGAACTTGTAGCGAACGAGCGCGAGCGCCATGCCCGTCCCCAGGATCGCCGACACGACCGTTGAGGTCACCGCGATGATGATCGAATTCCACAGCGCGGCGGTGAGATCCGGCACCCCGTTCCACTGGCGCCACCAGTCCAGCGTGAACCCCTGCCAGATCAGGGACACCTTCGGAGCCGCCGCAGTGGTCGCGGCGGTTCCTTGATTGAAGCTGTAGAGGATCATCACCGCGATGGGCACGATGAGGTACACGATCACCAGCACGGTGAAGGTGGGCAGGATGAACGATCGGGCGCGCCGACGGCCGTGTGTTCGGATCGGTGGCAGGTCCGGCTCGGCGACCTGCGTCTCGGGAACGGTGGTTGCAGCCATCTAGACGTACTCGTCGATCTGGCGCGTACCCAGCGCCTTCGCGTAGAGAAGGATGCCCACCAGAAGCAGGAGCATGAGGATGTTCGACAGTGCGGCGGCTTGCGAGTACTGCTGGCCCTGGAGGAAGAGGAACTGGATCACCTGGCCCACCATCGTGGTGTGCGGACTTCCAAGGAGGGCGGCCTCGACGTAGTCCCCGGCCGCCGGGACGAAGGTCAGGAGTATCCCCGCGAACACCCCCGGCAACGACAGCGGCAGGATGACCTTCCAGAAGACCATCGTCGGCTTGGCATAGAGGTCTTTCGCCGCCTCGACCGCCCTGCGGTCGACCTTCTCCAGCGCGACGTAGAGCGGCAGCACCATGAAGGGGAGCGCATTGTAGGAGATCCCCCAGATCACGGCGTACGGCGTCCCGAGCACCCTGAAGTTATGGGGCAACAGATGCACGGCCTCCAAGAACCGGAACACGAACCCCTCGTCGGAAAGGATGAATTGCCACACCAGCGCCCTGATGACGAAGGAAACGAAGAACGGGAGGAGGAGCAGGAACAGGAAGGTCGACTTATGCCTCCCCGCGTGGAAGGCGATCCAGTAGGCGACCGGGTATCCGACGGCCAGCGTCCCGGCCGTCACCGCGCCTGAGTACCAGAGCGAACGCCACAGTTGCGCGTGGTACAGCGACCACACGATGCGATAGTTCTCCCAGGCCCACGTGAACCTGAACGGGTTCTCGCGGAACGAGTTGGAAACGGGCTGGGACTTCAACGAGAGGATGACCATCGAGAACATCGGGATGACGAAGAACACCAGCAGCCAGATGGCACCGCCCGCGCTCAGGCCGTAGGGAGCCGATCCACGGCGCCACCGACGACCGCTCGATGCCCGGCGGTGAGCCGGGCCCGGCCCCGAACTCAACCCTGGATGATCGGCTCGAAGATGCTGTTCCACGCGTTGAGATCCGCCTGGCCCTTGAAGACGTAGTACTCGCGGAAGTTCGATTCCATCGCTGCGTCCGGGAAAACGAGCGGGCTCGACGCAACCGCCTTACCTCCCGGCATCTGCGCAACGAGAGGCTTGGCTGCAGGCACCGGCGTGATGTACCAGATGTAGTTAGCGAGTTCTGCCGCGATCTTCGGTTGATACACGAAGTCCATGTACGTGAGCGCGTCGAGCGGGTTCTCAGCGCCCACAGGGATCATCATGCTGTCGGTCCAGAACATCGCGCCTTCCTTCGGCACGATGAACTTCAGGTCGGGATAACCGGATTGGTTCGCGATGAAGATGTCTCCTGACCACGCCTGGGTGATCCAGGTGTCGCCGTTCTCCAGCGCGTTGACGTAAGACTGGTCGTAGTAGTTGCGAACCAGCGGTTGCTGCTTCTTCAGGTCGGTCGCGGCCGCATTCCAATCGGTTTCTGACCCACTCGAGGGGTCGATGCCCAGGTGCAGCATGCCGACCGAGCCCAGCTCGGTGTTGTCGCTCATCATGCCGACGTGTCCTTTGAATACCGGGTTCCATAGGTCGCCGACGGAATCGGGCTCGCGGCCCAGCGCCTGCGTGGCCTGCGGGCTGAACGCGATCCCGGTCAGCCCGGACTGCCACGCTACGGTGAAGGTGTTGTGCGGATCGAACGCCGGGTCCTTCACGCTCGGCGACGCATACTTCGCGAAGTTCGGAAGCTTGGTCAGGTCGATCGGGATCAGCCAGTCGTTGTCGATCAGCTGGGACAACTGTGCGCCATTGGTGATCACCACGATGTCCCAGCCGGTCGGCTTCCCCTGCTGCAACGATGGACGAAGGGTCTGGAAGAACGCCGCGTTGTCGTTGATCGGCACGCGGTAGTTCACCTGGATCCCCGTTTCCTTCTGGAACTGGTCCAGGCTCGGGTGATCGCCCTTGTGCGTGTCGATGTAGTACGGCCAGTTCGCGAAGTTCAGCTTGTGGTGAAGTTCCTGGCTCGCCCAGTCGAAGCCCGACGCAGCCGAGGTGACCGCCGAGCTGGAGCTGCTCTTTCCGCAGGCAGCCAGGATGGAGGCCATGCTCAGTGTGCCAACGCCCAAGCCGGCGTATCTGAGCAGGTCCCTACGGGACAATCGGGACTGGGTCATCCCACGGAGGAATGCTGGATCTACGGGTTCCTCACTCACGGTCTTTCCCTTCAGGTCGCTGAACGCTGATCAGGCGGGCATCGTAGGCCTTCGGGGGTTCTAGTCGCAAGGGACTAGACCCGATGGTCCACGGGTCGATCCGTTGATCCACTGCCGGATCGAGACGCTCGTTCGCCATGTCGCTCCCCTCATGCCGGGACGCCGGCACCGCCGTCAGGGCGAAGCCTAGGTGGGTAGCACGCAACCCGCAAGAGAGAACGACACGGATACCGTAGGAATCGCGATGGGATCCACCGGATATCGGGGATCAGCTGGGTAGCATCGACTGGATCAGTTCATCTGCGCCACTCGTGAGCCACTGCTCGTTCTCCTTCACGGTGCGCAGGTACATCCGCGTCTCGCCGAGCTCGACCCCGTGGATCTTCGCGATCCGCTCGGTGAGCGAGAGTAGATGCTCGCGGTCGCGGCATACGACCTCTGCTTGCAGATCGACCGACCCGGTGCATAGGACGAGATGGCTGATCTCCGGGTTCTCCGCGACCTGCTCGGCCGCCCGATCGCGCCCGGGACCCGTCAGACGTACCCCGATCGACGCCATGATCCCGAAACCCAAGCTGATGGGGTCGGCGACGGCAACGATGGCGATGATCTGACGCCGGAGGAGGCGTTTCGTTCGTTGGCGGACGTTGGCCTCCGAGATGCCGAGGATCTCCGCCATCGACGTGTACGACCGTCTCCCGTCCTCCTGCAGGAGGGTGAGGATCTTCACGTCGGTCGCATCGATGCGACGTTCGGTCTTGGATGGCATCGCATGAACCCTTTCCGTCGCCCAGACCTCAGATCCTCAACGATATCCGTCGGGCTACACGTCGTCATGGTTCGACGCTACGGATCGAGTACGGGCGATGGGGGACCCCCGCGAGGTGTCACCCCCAGCGAAGAGAATCGAGGAACGCCCGGAACTTCCGATCCGTCTCCTCGACTTCAGCGGCGGGGTCGCTCCCGTCCACGATCCCGGCGCCGGCGAAGAGCCGGGCGCGTTCACCGTCGAGCTCGGCGCAGCGGAGCGCGAGAGCGAACGCGCCATCTCCGTTAGCATCGACCCACCCGACGGGCCCTGCATAGGAACCGCGGTCGAACGGCTCGAGGTCTCGAAGCATCGCGAGCGCGGCCTCCGTGGGCGCGCCGCCTACGGCGGGCGTTGGGTGCAGCGCCGCGACCACCGTGAGCACGCT
>JAXDJY010000287.1:0-3542 GCA_034667445.1 Actinomycetota bacterium
GCTTCATGAAGGGGCACAAGGGACACGCTGTGGGTCTGCTCAAGGATCTCGTTCGCGTAGAATCGGGTTTGGAGCGCGCCCTCGTCGCGGCGCTGGGTCCGCTCGCCGACGCGGTTGTGTACGAGGACACGTCGCGAGCCCTTGAGGACGCACCCAGCGGCGACGGCGCGATCCTCGCCATCGCGGCGGGTGGCCCGGTGCCGATGGGCTTGACCGGCGAGCGGAAGTTGCTAGCCGCTGTCGACGCCGATCCGGTCGCGCGCGGCATCGTCAGCACCGTTCTTCGCGACGTCTACCTGGCGGGCTCGGTGTCGGAGGCATCACAGAAGCAGTCGGCGTATCCGTCGGCATCCTTCGTGACCGCCGAAGGGGTGCTTGTCGGACCTGCGGTGATCCACACCGCACGAGAGGCGGATGTGCGCCTGCGGGAGATCCGCGCCGAACTCCAAGTGCTGGAGCACGACCTTGCAGCCACCCGGAATACGCTGAAGCCCAAGCGAGAGCGCCTGGACGAGATCGGCACGGAAGTCACGTTTCTCCAGGAACAGATCGTGGCGGCCGATAGCGACATCACCGCCGCCGCTGAACGCTCCTCGATGATCGAACGCGAACTCCACGGCCTCCGCAAGGAAGAGGAGGTCCTGGGCCAGCGACTCGCCGCGCTCGACTTGGACGCCGCCGCCTGGCGTGAGCGGCTCGCGGTGATCGAACCGCTGGCACAGGACATGCCGGAGCTGCTTCCCGTTCCCCAGCAGCCGGTCTCCGCTCGCGTCGCGGTCGAAACACTGCGCCGGGACCGCGCCCGGCACGATCAGCGAATCGTCGACATGCGGGCCGAGCGCGATGCGCTGTCGATCCACGATCCCATCCGGCTGCGGGAAGCCGTAGCCCAAGCGGAGACGGCGCGCGCCGAGGCAGAGGGGGCCGTTCGCCGCGTGGAGGAGGAGACCGAACGCACCACCCAGCTCCGAGAGACCGCGCTCGCGATCGAACGTGCGGCAGCGGAGAAGGAGGCGGCGGTCAACAAGTCGTGGCGAGATGCCTCCACCCATCTCGACGAACTCCGCCAGCGATACGAGGACGAAGACCGCCTTCGCGGGGACATCGAGCGCCGGATCGGCGAGGCGGAGCGGCTCCTGAAGGAAGGGCATCAGCGCGATCCGAGGGAAGCGCTTGAAACGTTGACCGACGAGGAAGACGTGCGGGCGTTGGAGAAGCGAGCGGAGCTGGTCCAGCGCCGGCTGGCGCTCCTTGGCAGGGTCAACCTCCTCGCGACGGGAGAACTCGAGTCAATGCAAGAGCGGCACGACTTCATGCAGCGCGAGCTCGATGACGTCAGGAAGGCGCGTCGGGACCTCCTGGAAGTCATCGGTCAGGTCGACCGCGAGATCACGGAGACCTTCGACCTGGCGTTCAAGGACGTGGCGGTGCAGTTCGAACGGCTGATCAAGGAACTGTTCCCCGGCGGCGAGGGACGTCTCATCCTGACCGATCCGGCGAACCCGCTCGAGTCCGGCATCGAGATCGAGGCGAGCCCAGGGCGCAAACGCGTCAAGCGGATCAGTCTGCTCTCCGGTGGCGAGCGGTCATTGACTGCGATGGCGTTCCTCTTCGCGATCTTCACCGCCCGCCCATCGCCCTTCTATCTGATGGATGAGGTCGAGCCCGCCCTGGACGATGTCAACCTCCACCGGTTCCTCCGACTGGTGGAAGGGTTCGCATCGCGCTCCCAGGTGCTAATCGTGACGCACCAGAAGCGCACGATGGAGATCGCCGGGATGCTCTACGGGATCTCACTCAACAAGGACGGGACGACGAAAGTGGTCTGCCAGACGCTCGAGCACCCCGAGACCACCCTCACCGACGCCGCCCGCGAAGCCGCGGCCGCGGAGGTGCGGCGCGAGGAGGAGGCGGCGGCCTCGGCGCCGCAACCAACGGCCGAGGACGAGCCCGTGGTCGAGGTGCCTGCCGACGTGCCGGACGGCGCGCCGGTCCACTAGCCTTATCGCCCGATGACCCCCGTTCTGGTCGCCGCGGTCGCCGCGCTTGTGTTGGCGCTGATCGCCGTCCTCGTGACTCGCCGATCCAGAGCCGCCGGATCCTCATCGCCCACGCTCGCAGTCCCCGTCCCAGCCCCTTCCGCAAAGGCCGAGGGACTCGGCTCCCGGGTTCGCTCGCTCTTCGGCAGAGGTGTGTCCGAGGCCACGTGGGCCGAGCTCGAGGATCTCCTGATCAAGGCGGACCTCGGCCCCACCGCCGCAGCCGACCTGGTGGCCCGCGTCCGGAAGGACTTCAAGGCGGGTCAAGACCCTGTGCAGCTCCTGCGGGAAGACGTCGTGGCGGTTCTCGGTGAGGATCCGCCGCTTCGGCTGACGAGCGGAGGGCTAACCGTGATGCTGGTGGTGGGGGTGAACGGGGCGGGCAAAACGACCACTATCGGCAAGCTGGCTCGCCGGTTGTCCGACCAGGGCAGGACGGTTTCACTCGCCGCGTCGGACACCTTCAGAGCCGCTGCGGGAGAACAGCTCCAAGTCTGGGCCGAGCGCTCCGGGGCTCACCTCATCTCGCAGGAGCGAGGTGCCGACCCAAGCGCGGTGGCGTTCGATGCTGTGAAGTCCTCACAGGCGCGAGGCTCCGATGTCCTCATCGTGGACACCGCCGGCCGACTCCACACCAAGACCCCGCTGATGGACGAACTCAGGAAAGTGAAGCGGGTCATCGAGAAGGCAGGAGGAACGATCGGTGAGACGCTCCTCGTGCTGGACGCGCAAACGGGGCAGAATGGCATCGCGCAGGCCCGGGCGTTCACGGAAGCGGTCGATGTGACCGGCGTGATCCTCACGAAGATGGACGGTTCGGCCAAAGGGGGCATCGTGGTGGCGGTTCGGGAGGAGCTAGGGGTGCCCATCCGGTTCATCGGGGTCGGAGAGACGGTGGCTGATCTGCAGCCGTTCGATCCGGCCGCTTTCACCGATCGGCTCCTCGCGTGAGCGGGGCGAAGATCGTCATCGTCGAGGATCACCAGACGATGCGGGAGGCGATGCGCTTGGTGCTCGAGCCCGAAGGCTTCGACATCCGGGAGGCCGCCGACGGGCCGGCTGCGCTCGCAACGATCCGCGAGGATCCTCCCGATCTGGTTTTCCTGGACCTCAACATCCCGGGGTCGAGCGGCTCGGAGGTCCTCCGCGAGCTGAAGTCGGATCCCGTTACGGCGGGCGTTCGGGTGATCATCGTGACGGCGACAGGGGAGGAAGCTAAGCAGCGGGTCCTGAAGCTCGGGGCCGACGGCTACTTCACGAAACCGTTCAGCCCGATCGCACTACTTCGGACCGTGGAGCAGGTTCTTGCCGAGCCACCGGTGCAGTTACCGGGATCGTAACGACGAAGGTCGATCCCGCCCCCAGCATCGATGAGAGCGTCACCGTTCCTCCCATCGCGGTCGCGAGTTCTCGCGTGATGTAGAGGCCGAGCCCGACGCCGTGCGTGTTGCGGGTGGCGATCGAGTCGGCCTGCTCGAACCGTTCGAAGATCTTCGAGTGCTC
>JAXDJY010000288.1:0-10062 GCA_034667445.1 Actinomycetota bacterium
ATCGGCACGTTGACGCCCACCATCCCGGCGTTCACCTCGAACTGGAACTGCCGCGCCGCGCCACCGTCGCGCGTGAAGATCGCGGTGCCATTCCCGTAGGGGTTGTCGTTGATGAGTTGGAGCGCGCTGTCGTAAGTATCCGCGCGCATGACGCAGAGCACCGGACCGAAGATCTCGTCCCGGTAACAATCCATCACCGTCGTCACGTGGTCCAGGAGCGAAACGCCCAGGAAGAACCCGTCCGCCTCGCGGTAGAGACCATGCTCTCGGCCGTCCTGTACGACCGTGGCTCCTTGCGCGGCAGCCCCTTCCAGATAGCCCGCGACCTTGTCGCGATGTTGCGCGGTGACCAGCGGACCCATCTCGGACTCCGGTTCCATGCCGTTGCCGATCTTGATGTCAGGCAAGCGGTCCTTGATCGCGTCCACGATCCGGTCCCCGGCATCTCCCACCGCCACCACCACGGAGATGGCCATGCATCGCTCGCCGGCCGAACCGTACGCGGCGCTGACCGCGGCGTCGGCGGCCATGCCGATATCGGCGTCGGGCAGGACGACCATGTGGTTCTTCGCTCCACCGAGCGCCTGCACGCGCTTGCCGTTCCTCGTGCCAGTCTCATAGATGTAGCGCGCGATCGGCGTCGACCCGACGAACGACACCGCCTTCACATCCGAGTGTTCGAGCAGGCGGTCCACGACGACTTTGTCCCCATGCACGATGTTGAAGACACCGTCGGGAAGCCCTGCTTCTTGCAGCAGCTCGGCGATCAGCATCGATGCACCGGGATCCTTCTCCGAGGGCTTCAGGATGAACGTGTTCCCGCATGCGATCGCATTCGCGAACATCCACATGGGGACCATGGCGGGGAAGTTGAACGGCGTGATCCCGGCGACCACGCCGAGCGGCTGGCGGATCGAGTACGTGTCGACGCCGGTGCTGACCTGCTCGCTGAAGCCGCCTTTGAGGAGATTGGGAACCCCGGTCGCGAACTCGATGTTCTCCTGCCCGCGGGCGACCTCGCCCATGGCGTCGCTCAGCACCTTCCCGTGCTGTTGGGTGATGATCGTGCCGATCTCCTTGCGGTTCGCGTCGATGAGTTCACGGATACGGAACAAGATGTCCGCGCGCTTCGACAGCGAGGTCTTCCTCCAACCATGGAACGCCTCGCGGGCCGCGTCGACCGCGGCGTCCACCTCCGGAACGGAGGCGAAGTCCACGTCACCGGTCTGGAGTCCGGTCGCGGGATTGAAGACCGGGCCACTTCGGCCCGACTCCCCTGGAACGAGTTTGCCGCCGATCCAGTGATTGATTCGGTCCATGCCTATCACTTCCCCTCGTGCGTACGCCAAGGGTATCGAAGCGGGTCCTCCTAGTCGGGCTCGGCGGGCTCCACGATCCGCAGGAGGTTCAGAAGGCTCGCCGTGGCCACCCCCACCACCGTGTCTGCCGCCCCGTAGTAGATCCGAAGCGTGTCCCCGTCCCCGTCCAACACCCAGCCGGTCGGGAACACCACGCCGGGCACGTCGCCGGTGCGTTCGTAGGGAGTCTGAGGTCCGAACACCCAGTCGTCGGTCCGCGCCAGCAGGGTGCTCGGGTCGTCCAGATCCAACAGGGCGAGGCCGGCGCGATAGATCGCGCCCGAGGCCGTCGTCCGCACCCCGTGGTAGCAGATGAGCCAGCCGTTCTCGGTCTGCAAGGGCGGCGGACCCAGTCCGATCTTGTTCGCGTCCCACATCCCACCACGGCGGGCCGGGATCACGATGCGCCCGTCCCCCCAATAGTGCAGGTCGGGGCTCCAGGAGAGCCACACGTGCGCAGAGTAGCCGGCGGACACGGAGATCGGCCGGTGAAGGAGCGCCCACCGATCGCCGAACCGCACGGGGAAGAGCGCCGAATCCTTGTCCTCCGGCGGCATCAGCACGCCGTGGCGCTCGAACGTCACGAAGTCCTTGGTGGTGGCGAGACACACGAGTGGGCCGCCCTCGGAGAACCCCGTGTAGGTCACGTAGTAGGTGTCGTCGATCCGGGTGATCCGGGGATCTTCGACGCCCCACAGCTCCTCGAATCGCTCAGGATCGGCTCGAAGGCCCCGGCGGGGTTCGACCACCCAGTCGGTCAGCCCGTCCCGACTCCTGGCGACCACCAGACTGGACATCCCCGACCGATCCTCGACCCGGGCGAGCAGGAGCGTCTCGCCCTCGAAGCTCGTAGCACCCGGATTGAACACGGCATTCACCCTTGGCCCCACGTCCTCGGGCCTGATGATCGGGTTCCCTTCGTAGCGAACGAAGGCTTCCTGCTCCTCAGTCACCGAACATCTCCACTCCCATTTCGCTCAAGACCGAACATATCTTCGTCGAAATCGAAGGGAAGCGGATGCCGTCCGGTATCCTCGCCGACCAGACACAGGATGTACATGCCCGCACTCATCTCCGTACGCGCGACACGGTTGCTCGACCGACCCGTGATCGAGGCGGGATCCGCCCCGGGGTACGCACCCATTTTCAACGCGGGCCTGCTGGTGCACGACGGCGCCTATCACGTGTTCGCTCGCGGCATCCGCGAAGGATACCGGCGGAACCCCGGCGAGGGTCCGAGGTTCCTCGACTACGTCTCCGACGTCCTGGTATTCGAGTCCGCGGACGGGCTCGACTATTCCTTCCGATATGTGCTCGCGAGCGCCGACGGGGCGGGGCTCCAGGCGATGGAGGACCCTCGCGTCCAGCGTGTTCGCAACGGCGACGGGCGCGATCACCTGGTGATGACCTATACCCATCTCCCCAGCGATCCGGCGCAGCCCTGGCGGATCGGGGCGCACCGCCTCACCTACATCCCCGAGGCGAAACGATTCCTCTTGGAGCAGGAGGGCGCGCGGTTGATCGGCCCCGACGGGATCGCCAACAAGGACGCCGTGATCTTCAATCTCGCCGACGGTCGCGTGGCGATGCTGCACCGGATCCACCCGAGCATCCAGGTTGCGACCTTCGACACCCTGGACCACCTCTGGGACGCCGACCACGACTATTGGGATCAACACCTGGCCGAACTCGAACGGCACACGATCATCGCGCCCTCACCGGGTGCCTACGCGGTGGGCGCGGGTGCGCCGCCGGTGGCCACGGCCGACGGACTCTTGCTCTTCTTCCACGAGCGCCGGGCCGATGGCGCCTACACGGTGAACGTCGCCCTACTGGACCCGTACACCGGGGCCCTGATGGCCCGCCTTGACGAACCCGTCCTGGAGCCTGAATTGGACTGGGAGTGCAGCGGGGATGTCGACAATGTGGTCTTCGTGCAGGGGGCGGTTCGCCGGGGCGAGGACGAGATCTATCTGACCTACGGAGCCGCCGACCGTAGCGTCGGCGCCGCCGTGATCTCCGAGCGTCAGCTGCTCGCGGCGCTCGCCGCGGCGCGACGCTGACGCGAGCTATCCGCAGCGCCGGCGGGAGCGCCGGAACCCAGCAACCGTTCCGCGTGCTGGAGAGCGGTCACGAGCATCAGCGTCGATTCGCCCCCTTGGTTGTGGTTCACCCCTGCGTGTTCCAAACCATCGAAGCACCCACCGGTGAGTGGGTCTATGAGCGGCAGGCCTGCATCGTTGTCTCCCACGAACCACGCCACGGCGCGCTCCAGGGGATCGAGCCACCCGCGATCACCTGTGACCGCGAGCGCCCTGGCGCACGCCTCAACGAACGAGGCCGCCTCGATCGGCTGCTGGTCGAAGCCCGGGCGCGCATCTTCCGGACCGCGTCCGTCGGTCGGCGCGGGACTGAACCGCCCCTCACGCATCTCCTCGGTCACGAGCCAGTCCAAGAGCTGGAGGCCGTCCAACAGGACGCCGGTGTCGTCGAGGGCAGCACCGGCCGCGATCAGCGCCTCGGGGATGAGGGCGTTGGCGTATGCCAGCCGGGCCTCGGGCCAACGCCACGCGCCATCGGCGCCGGGTCGAGGGAGGCCGGCGGCGGCGTCTCGCACCAGATCGAGCGCATCGGCGTCACCGGGGACCGCGGAGAGCACCTCCGCCGCACCGATCACCGCGTGCGCCGTCGCGCGCGGGAATGTCGAGCGGAACATGGAAGCAGACCGGAAGACGGCGTGGGCCGTGGATCGGAGAAGCTCGGGGCCCTCCGCGACGGCAACCCCCAATCCGAAGATGGCACGCCCGTTCGCGTCGTCTGACACCGGATCCCCGGTCCAGCGCCGGTCATACGACAGGCGGAGACGGAAGAGGCCGTCGCCTTGATGCGCATGAACCAGGAAGGCAAGGTAGGTCTCGGCCAGCGCTGCGGCGCGCGGGTCGTGACGGTCGCGACTCACCACCGCGAGCGCGCGGCCGTTGTCGTCGGTGCAGTAGCCGTAGGTGCGCCGGGGAACGGAGCCGAGCGCGTGCTCGGCGATCCCTACGTCGTCGGTCAGGCGGGCGACGTGGTCGAGCGAGGGGAGCGGGAGGCTCACGCAGCCCGACCCTCGTCGAGCACCCGGTGGAAGAGCTTCAGGTACTCGCGGCCGACCGCAGGCCAGGCCAGGCGTTCGGCGACACGCTTCGCCTCTGTTCGCATGCAGGCTGCGAGCGGCTCGTCCGTGATGAGTCGGCGGACGGCGCCGGCGATGGCCTCGGGGTCCTCGTGCGGCACCACGATCCCGCATGCCGTCGCCAAGAGCTCGATGGCGTGCGGGAAGGCGGTCGCGACCACGGGTTTGCCCGAGGACACGGCCTCGACAAGGACGCCTGAGCAGATCTGCTGCCGGGATTCGTACGGCAAGAGGATGATGTCGCTCGCACGAGCGAGCCCGCGGAGCGAGGCGTTATCCACGTACCGATCCTCGAACACCACCTGGTCGACGACGCCCAGATCGGCAGCCAGCTTCTTTAGTGAGTCCCGATACCCCTCGCCCTCACGAGCAAGCACCTTGGGGTGGGTCTCTCCTGCGATCACGTACGTGGGCAGGTCGTCGAGGTCGCGCAGGGACGCGAGCGCTTCGATGCCATATTCGAGACCCTTCCCGGGCCCGATCAATCCCCAGGTCAAGATCGTCGGCTCATCGCGCCGCACCGTCGCCGGCCCGACGTTGGGTACGGCCCCGTGCGGGATGACCTGCACGCGTTCGGGCGACACATCGTGCACGCTCAACAGCCGTGCGCGCGCGGCCCGGGTGGGCACGACGACGGTTTCGGCCAGGTCCATGACCCGCTCGAGCACACGCCACTGGTGCGGCGTGGGCTCGGACAGCACGGTGTGGAGCACGACGACGATGGGGATCGGCGCCTCACGCATGAAGCCGACGACCTCCTCGCCGTCCAGGCCGGGGTAGATACCGAACTCGTGCTGCAGGACGGCCACGTCGAAGTGCCGCATCGCTGCGAGCGACCTGGCCCGCGAGCCCTCGTCGCCGAAGACCCACTCGGCGGCGACCTCGTGGCGCCGCGGGGGCTCAGGTGCCTCCAAGACACGGATCACGCCGGCGGTTCTGCCGCTCTTCTCCGGAGCGGTTGCCTCGATAAGTGATCGGGTGAATGTCGCCAGGCCACACCGAGTAGGCGGATAGGTGCCGACGAAACAGATCCGAAGTTGGTCCATGACCGTCATCTCCTCTGTCTCCACACCAGGGATAGCACAGGTACGGAGTGTTCTGCAGGGCCTTTCGGCCCGCCAGCTACGGGGCGCCCACCTTCCAGGCGCCTCAGATAGCCTGCACTGCTTAGACTCTTAACCTATACGGAAATGGTGTGACACGAAAACCGTTACCCAAGTGTTACCCGTGATAAACGCGATCGTTACGGTTGCCTACGAAGCGTTCACCTAAAAGGGTACCTGGTCGCGGGCAGGAAGCAGTCGGGGCAGCTGGGCCTCAGCCGACCAAGGCCTGGGCCCCCCGCTTTCCCAACTGGTCGGCGATGATGTTCCGCTGTATCTCGGAGGTGCCCTCCCAGATCCGGTCGACCCGGGTCTCTCGCCAGAAGCGCTCGGCCACGTTCTCCCGCATGTACCCACGGCCGCCGAAGATCTGGACGGCCCGATCGGCGACGCGGCCCGCCATCTCGCTCGCATAGAGCTTGGCCATCGAGCACTGCGCGTGTTGCAGCTTCACGTCCAGCCCACGATCCACGCCCAAGCCGAGCTGGTAGGTCATCAGACGTGCCGCCCACAGTTCGGTCAGGGAATCGGCGAGCATGTGCTGGATCACCTGGAAGTCGAAGATCGGCGAACCGAACTGCACCCGCTCCTTCGCGAACGCCGTGGCCTCGTCGATCAAGCGCTCGGCGGCGCCACAGCTACGAGCGGCGATCATCAGCCGCTCGTAGCGGAACCATTCGTACGTGAAGCTCAGTCCGTCGCCCTCCGCTCCGACCATGTGGGTCGCCGGCACGCGCACATCGTCCAGGGCGATAATGGCGTGGGTGTCCGGATACGTGTGGGTGTACTTCGGGTCGCGGATGTGCCGGACACCGGGCATGTCCTTGTCGACGAAGAACATCGCGTGCGCGCCCTCGTTCGGTCCGCCGGCGATCTTGGCCTGGAAGAACATGAAGGAGGCGTGGTTGTAGGAGGTGACGTGCATCTTCTCGCCGCTGAGGACGTAGTCGTCGCCATCGCGCCGGGCCGTGGACGCGAGCGCGTCGACATCAGACCCGGCCCCGGCCTCGGTGATGGCGTAGCACTCGTGCATCTCCCCGCGGATGGTGGGCTTGATCCAGCGGTCCATCTGCATATCGCTGACGACGCTCGGCGCCCACGCCGGCGGCGTGTGGACGCACCACCCCAAAGCGTTCGTGACCCGGCCGATCTGCTCGCTCACGAGCACCTGCTGGAACACTGTCATGCCCGTGCCGCCGAGTTCCTTCGGCATGTTCATCGCGTAGAGACCGAGATCGATGGCCATCCGGTGGTGCTTCTCGCGAGCTTCGTCGGGGATCTGGCCGGCGTGCTCCTCGGCGTGTTGCTCCCACGGGATCAGTTCCTCATCGACGAACGTGCGGGCGCGCTGCTGGATCTCTTCGTCTTCGGGGGACATCGGGTACGTGCTCATTGGCGGTCCACCTCCGCGGGGCAGCATACGCCCCGCCTGAACCGCGATTCAAAACGCGCAGCCGGCTTGGAGGGTTCTTGTGCGATGGCCTGTTCCACATAGTGGGATTGCATCCCAGTTTGTGGGACACGGTTCAAAGTGCTGCACATCTGTCGAGCGCAATCATCAGTACTCGATCAGCTACTCGTTACCGACGGCCAACGTCGAAACAGGATCCGTCGCGAAGAGTTCCCCATTCATGAGGAGATCTGCGGTTGCTCGGTCGTATCGATCGGGGCCCGCCCGGCCGCGGTCGGATCACTCCTGCTGACAACAACGGCGCGACCAGGTCCGAGCTCCCTTCATCCGATGAATTCGAGGCGGTCGCGGTGTTCGGCGAGCCTGGCCACGGTGTCGGGATCGAGCGCGTGATCTCGGTCTGGTTCGTCGCCGGGGGGTTTCGTGCCGTCGAGCTCGCCGGAGAGGTAGCGCTGGCCGGTGTCCGGGATAACCGTGACGATCCGTCTGAACTCTGGGTGGGCGGCCGCGAGCTTGTGCGCCGCGATCACGTTCATCCCCGAGGACGGACCGCAGAGGAGTCCCTCCTCGCCGGCCAAGCGGCGGGCGGTCTCCAGCGCCTCCTCGGTACTGACAGTGGCGATCCCATCCATGAGTGCAAGGTCGAGGTTCGGCGGGATGATGCCATCGCCGATCCCGGGGACGCCGTGCGTGCCCCATCGCTGCTCGCTGATCAACGGGCATTCGGCCGGCTCGACCGCGTAGACACGGACGCCCGGTTCGTGGGCCTTGAGCGCGCGGCCGACGCCGGTGATCCAGCCGCCGGTGCCCTGCGCGGCGACGACCGCATCCACCGCGCCGCCGGTCTGCTCCCAGATCTCTTCGCCACTGGTCTGCTGGGCGTCGGGGTTATCGGGGTTTTCGAACTCGCCGGGGAAGAAGTACGCGGCCGGGTCCTCGGCGACGATCTCGCGCATGCGCTCGATCGCGAGGTCGATGTCCGTACCGGCGCCCGGGGTGAGGATCAGCTCGGCGCCGTAGGCACGGATCATCGTCTTACGTTCGTGGCTCATCCCTTGGGGCATGACGATGATGCAGCGGTAGCCCTTGATCGCGGCGACCGCCGAGCACGCGATGCCGGCGTTCCCTGTGCTGCATTCGATGATGGTCATGCCGGGCTTGAGATCGCCGCGCGCCTCGGCGAGCCCCAGCATGTCCGCGTAGATCCGGTCTTTCACGCTCCCCGTGGGTCCGAACCACTCGACCTTCACCAAGAGCTCGACGCCGGTAGGAGTGACCTTCTGGAGACGCAGCAGCGGCGTGCGGCCGATCGTGCTGAGCAGCGTCGGCACCACCTCTCGATACGCGTCCCAGTTCGTCATCGTGGTCCTTCCTATCCTGCGGCCGGGCGGCCGCGCTCCTTGTAGCCCAGGCGGCGGCTGATGGCGCCGGCCGCCTCGATGGTGAAGCGAGCCATCCGCGGCATATCGACCGGCCGCAGCCGGAAGGCCGGGCCGGAGACGCTGAGCGAGGCGATGACGTCCCCTTCGGCCGCGAAGATCGGGGCGGCTACCGCGTTGAGCCCTTCCTCGAGTTCCTCGATGGTTTGCGCGAAGCCCTTCGTTCGAACCTCCTGGAGGGCAACGCGAAGTTTGGCGGGATCAGTGAGGGTGTGCGGCGTCGGGCGATCGAGATGGTGGGCGAGGAGCCGGTCCCGCTCGGTGTCGGGCAGCCAGGCGAGGAGGACCTTGCCGTTGGAGGTCGCGTGCAGCGGCGTTCGTTGACCCACCCAGTTGACGCTCACGATACTCCGCGCGCCGGCGACCTGATCGACGTAGACGACATCGTCACCCGCGAGGACACCGAGGTTCACCGTCTCACGTGTCTTCTCAGCGAGGGATTCGAGCACCGGGCGAGCGGTGCGAACGACGTCCATGTTCCCGATGGCAGCGCCGGCAAGACTCACAAGGCCGTAGCCGATCCGGTACTTGTCGGTCACCGGATCGCGTTCCAGGAAGCCGTGGTCGGCAAGAGTTGCGAAGAGGCGGGAGGCGGTGGCCTTGTGGACATCGAGTTCGCGGCCGAGTTCGGTCACGCCCATCTCCCCACGTTCCGCGATCAGTTCGAGGGCCCGGAGGGCGCGGCGAACGGACTGGAGGTTGCCGGTTTCGTCGTTCGCCATGCGCAACACCGCTTCTCTGTCCGCAACTCTGGGGAGGCTACCGCCCTGTCTCGTGGCGGTCAAACCGGGTCCCGAAGGACGGGAGCGCCGTTGCGGCCTCCGCACCTGCTGCGTTGACGACGCGACGCCCCTGCCGGACCCTGATTGGCGTGACCGAGGCGCCCGATCGCTATTGGCGTGCCGCCGAACCGAAGGCGGCCTATGACGTGGTTATCGTCGGGGCCGGCGGACACGGCCTCGCCACGGCCTACTACCTGGCCAAGAACCACGGCATCACGGACGTTTGCGTGGTGGAGAAGGGCTGGCTCGGCGGCGGCAACATGGCCCGCAACACCACCGTCATCCGCTCCAACTACCTCTTGGACGAATCGGCGGCCATCTACGAACACTCCTTGAAGCTCTGGGAAGGGCTCGAGGAGGCGCTCGGCTTCGACATGCAGTTCAGCCAGCGTGGCGTGCTGAACCTGGTGCACGACCTGGGTGATCGCCGTTCCTCGATGCGGCGGGTCTACGCGAACAACCTCAACGGCGTCGATGCGGAGTGGTTGGACCCCGCCGGCGTCAAGGCGTTCTGCCCGATCGTGAACACGTCGGAGGATCTGCGATACCCCGTGATCGGCGGAACGCTGCAGCGGCGCGGCGGGATCGCGCGGCACGACAAGGTGGCGTGGGCGTTCGCAACGGCGGCAGACCGGCTGGGCGTGGACATCGTCGAACACGCAGAGGTGACGGGGTTCACACGAGAAGGGGCCGCGGTCACCGGCGTGCAGACCTCGCGAGGCACGATCCGCGCCAACACGGTGGCCCTAGTCGCCGCCGGGCATTCGTCGGTGCTCGCCTCGATGGTCGGTCTC
>JAXDJY010000289.1:0-3647 GCA_034667445.1 Actinomycetota bacterium
CCAGGCGCTCGGGTTCTAGCAATGCCTGAGACGACCGTGGGTGTCGGGATCGTCGGGGTCAGCCCCGTCCGGGGCTGGGCTGCCACCGCCCACATCCCGGCACTGCGCGCGCTGCCAAACTACGAGATCCGGGCACTCAGCGCGCGCAGCGCGGAATCCGCGCGCGCCGCAGGCGAAGCGTTCGGGATCAGCAATGTGTTCCCGAACCATGCGTTGCTGGTGACCCAATCAGACATCGACGTGGTCGCTGTCACGGTCAGGGCCCCGCTCCATCGAGAGCTCGTCTCCGCCGCGCTTGCGGCCGGCAAGGCCGTCTACTGCGAGTGGCCGCTTGGCCGTGACCTGGACGACGCGAGAGCGATCGCCACACTCGCGACCGAGCAAGGGGTGCGCACGGTCGTCGGGTTGCAGGCCCGCCAGGCTCCGGTGATCGAGTTCGTCCAAGAGCTGCTCAGTGACGGATACGTCGGCGAGGTCCTGTCAACGACCATGGTCGGACTGTCGGTAGCGGGCGACGTCATAGGTCGGCCCAACGCCTACATGCTCGACGAGACGAACGGGGCCAACGTGCTCACGATCGCCGTCGGCCACAGCCTGGACATCCTCAGCTACGTTTTGGGTGAGTTCGCCGATCTGTCGGCCGTGTCAGATCTTCGAAGACCGCTGATCACCGTCGAAGAGACGGGAGAGCAGATCGTGAAAACGGCTCCGGACCAGATCGCGGTGATCGGCACGCTCACGTCCGGGGCGACCGCCAGCGTCCATGTCCGCGAGGCCGTGGCCGGCGGCACTGGGTTCCTGTGGGAGATCAACGGCACCGACGGAACGCTCCGGATCACAGCCGACGAGGCACAACCCCAGATCTTTCCCTTGACCGTGGCGGGAGCGCGCGGTCGGAAGGAGCCCGATGAACTGGCTGTTCCGGCGGCACTCACTGAAAGATGGCCGGCACTCATCGGCCTGGAAGGAGCCCCGGCATACAACGTCGGGCGAGCGTACGCGGCGTTCGCGGCAGACGTCGACAGCGGGACGCATACAGTGCCGGACTTCGCCGACGCCGTACGGCGCCACGAGCTGATCAGCGTCATCGAGCGGTCCGCGGCATCGGGCGGACGCGTGAAGGTTGTAACCCTCGTTGGGAATCCAACCCATCTCACCCCTCACCCGTAGACCTCCCAGCCGGAGTAGCCTTCGCCGGCCAACCCGGCGCATCGTGCGGGTCTGCAGGCGCGACCAGCTCACCTGCTGGGTTCAACACGAGAGGATTCTCAAACGCTGAAGTGAACTACGCCGTGCGCGTTCCCGCTGATCAGCGAGTGGGTTCTATCACTGCCGGCGCGTCGTTCACGACCGTGCTCGCCGGACCTGTGTAACCAGTGTCCGGGCGGCCTACGACTCGCGTCCCGTTCGAGGGTTACTGCACGTCAGAGGCCAAATGCGGCACAGACTAGCGACCAATGGCCTAGTTACGGGGTTGCCCAACTAGGCGACCATGTCCTGCAGCAGACTAAGTATCCGACGTAGAGGTGTATCCCCCGGCTCACGCAGATTCCGTAGGCCGCCTCCCGGTCGGATCGTCGGACCTCGTAATCGTCGGAAGGGCGCGAACAGATGGCTACACGCAGCGGTCAACCGCATTCGCCGTGGCTACGGCGACTCGTCACATTGGTGGTGGCGTTCCAGGTCGCGTCGTTCACGGGGGCGACCGTTGCCTTCGCCGATACCGTCAGCGCGACGCCAACCCCGACGGTCGAGCCGTCAGCTTCCGATACCCCGACTCCAGACCCGTCACCTTCCGAGACGCCTTCCGAGACGCCGGCTCCCGATCCGACCCCTTCCGACACGACGACGCCGACCCCATCCGACACGACGACGCCAACTCCCACTGACACCGCCACCCCTACTCCCTCCGACACAGCCACCCCTTCGCCGTCCGGGCGCACCACGAGCCTCATCGTGAAGTTTGCCCCCGGTTTCTCCGCCTCGGATGTCACGGCCGCGATCGCGAACGACGGCGGTACCGAGTCCTCCTCGATCCACGCCCTTGGTCTCCATGTCATCGATGTGCCGGCCGCCGACAACGGCGCGATCCTTGACGCATATCGAGCCGACTCGGGTGTCGTGAGCGCCGATCGTGATCGCTCGCGTGACGCCGAGGCCGCGCCGTCCGATCCGTCCTACGGCGATCAGTGGTCGCTGTCGCAGATCGGATGGGACAACGCCTACGGTTCGGTAACCCCCGCCGGTACGTCGACCATCGCGGTGCTCGACACTGGCGTCCAGAGCTCGGACGTCTCGACCATCGGTGGATGGTCCGCGTTCGGCTCCGACCCGACGAATGACCCGAACGGCCACGGCACGTGGATGGCATCGATCGCCGCCGCGCAGACCGACAACGGCAGCGGGATCGCGGGTGTCGCCTACGACGGTGTCAACGTCATGCCGGTCCAGGTCCTCGATGCGAACGGCACCGGACAGGACTCCGACATCATCAATGGTGTCGTCTACGCGACGGATCACGGCGCGAACGTCGTCCTCATGTCGTTCAGCAACCCCGGATACAGCCAGGCGTTGCAGGACGCCGTCGACTACGCATGGAGCCACGGTGTCGTCGTCGTCGCCGCGACCGGCAACGACGGTGTCTCGACCCCGACCTACCCGGCCGGCGACGCGAAGGTCATGGGCGTCTCGGCGACCGACCGGAGCGACGGGCTCGCGTCGTTCTCCAACTTCGGCGCTGACACGTTCATCGCTGCACCAGGCGTCGGCATCGCGGCCGACAACGCAGGTGGGGAAGTCTCCACGATCTCCGGTACGTCAGCGTCCGCCGCCGAGGTCGCTGGCGCAGCAGCCTTCCTCCAAGCGAACGACCCGAGCGCGTCGAACGCCGTGATCGTTGGCCGCCTTGCAGAGTCCACCGACGCCGCAGGTACGTCGGACCAGACGGGGAACGGCCGCTTGAACCTGAGCCGGGCCCTGGGGGACACCTCTAGTAATGGAGTGACCCCGGTGGGAGCCCCGGGCGGGGGTCCGTTCGAGGGCCCCTACGTGGCCGACGCCAAGCTCAACGGGACCATTCAAGGTCAGAACAACCCCGCTTGCGTCTCCCCGTCGCCCTGCCCGTGGCAGACAACGAACTTGAACGGTTGGAGCGAGCTGCAGACTGCGCCGCTGAGGCTCGACTTCGCTGGGGGCCAAGCCGGAAGCACCTCGAATACCTTCACGATCAGTATCGACCACTCGAACGGTCAAACCGCCGGCCTAGAGAGCCTCACCAACTTCGCGACTTCACCGAACGTCTCCCTCGCTGGAGGGATACCCGGAGGGATCACCTTCTCCACGTCTAGCGGTGGTGACATCTGGAACTACACCTTCACGGCGAGCATCAGCAACAACCTCGAGGGGTTCGTGTCTTTCAACACGCGGCTCCGGGCTGGTGCCCACGCATTCTCGGGTGCCTCCCTTCAAGTAAAGACGTCCGGATCGGGCACCCTGTCCTTCACCAAACCGGGTGCTGCCCCTGGGACTCCCGACCTGACCCTTACGAAGACCGCTCTCACGGCCGTTGGCCCCGGTCAAGTTTTGACGTACACCCTGTCCTACAGGAACTTGGCCACCGGCACGAACAATGCGACGGGCGTTCAGCT
>JAXDJY010000290.1:0-7652 GCA_034667445.1 Actinomycetota bacterium
CGGAAGGAAGCCGAGCGCGAGCTCGGCCGTCTGGAGCGAACCTCGGAGCAATCGCCCGAGTACGGCTGGATCCGCACGTACCTCGACTGGATGACCGAACTCCCGTGGGACGTCCGGACCGATGACAACCTGGACATCGCCGAGGCGCGCGCCGTGCTGGACGCAGACCATGAGGGTCTGGCGGACGTGAAGGATCGCATCCTCGAATACCTGGCCGTGCGCAAGTTGCGGCAGGAGCGAGGGCTGGGTGAGGCCACCGGCCGCGGCTCCGGCGCGATCCTGACGTTGGTCGGACCTCCCGGCGTGGGCAAGACTTCGCTGGGCGAATCCGTCGCGCGTGCCCTGGGCCGGAAGTTCGTCCGGGTCTCACTCGGCGGGATCCACGACGAGGCCGACATCCGGGGACACCGGCGCACCTACGTGGGAGCGCTCCCCGGACGGCTGGTTCGTGCGCTGAAGGACGCCGGGACGAAGAACCCGGTGATGATGCTGGACGAGATCGACAAGGTCGGCGCCGACTGGCGCGGCGACCCCTCGTCCGCGTTGCTCGAGGTGCTGGACCCAGCGCAGAACCACACGTTCCGCGATCACTACCTGGACGTGGACCTGGATCTGTCCGAGGTTCTCTTCATCACGACCGCGAACGTCGCGGAGACCATCCCCGGTCCGCTCTATGACCGGATGGAGGTCATCCGCATCGACGGCTACATCGAGGACGAGAAGATCGCGATCGCGACGCACCACCTGGTCGCGCGCCAACTGGAGCGCAACGGGCTGACGACCGATGAGGTCGTGTTGACCGACGACGCGATGCGCGCCGTGGTCGGCGACTACACCCGCGAGGCCGGTGTGCGCAACCTTGAGCGCGAGATCGGGAAGGTGTTCCGCAAGGTCGCGACGAAGATCGCGGCGGGGGATGTCACGCCACCGATCGCCGTTGGGGCCGACGACGTGCGCACCTACCTGGGCCGTCCGAAGTTCTTCTTCGAAGCGGCCGAACGAACGGCCGTGCCAGGGGTCGCGACCGGCTTGGCGGTCACCGGCGCCGGCGGCGATGTCCTCTTCATCGAGGCCACGCGCGAAGACACGGGTGAGGGTCCGGACGGGCTCATCCTCACGGGTCAGTTGGGTGACGTCATGAAGGAGTCGGCGCAGATCGCGCTGAGCTACGTCCGCTCACACGCGGAGGATCTCGGCGTCGACCCGGAGAAGTTGCGGGGCCGCTTCCACGTCCACGTGCCCGCGGGCGCCGTGCCGAAGGACGGCCCGAGCGCCGGTGTCACGATGACCACGGCGCTGGTCTCCCTGTTGACCGACACCCCGGTCCGGCCGGTGGTCGGCATGACCGGCGAGGTCACACTGCAGGGCCGCGTGCTGCCGATCGGCGGGGTGAAGCAGAAGGTGCTCGCCGCCCACCGAGCCGGCCTCACGGAAGTCATCGTCCCGAAGCGGAACGAAGGCGACCTGGAGGACGTGCCCGAACAGGTCCGCGAGCAGCTCACCTTCCACGTCGCCGAAGACGTGAAGGATGTGCTCGCGGTCGCCCTTCGCGTCGAGGGGCCGGCAGCCATCGCCGCCGTGTCCTGAGGGCCTACCTCGAGTCCCTGGTTGTGGTCGTCCCCCGGAGACGGGGGACGACCCGCGCTACGCCCACCGCCCGTATCTCTTCATCGATCGCTGCCGTCGGCGATGAAGTCCCGAACGAACGCCGTTCGCTCTTCGACCGTGCCCCGCGGCACCGGGACAAGGGTGTAGCCGGTTCGCTCGTATGCGTCGACGATCGCGCCATGGAAGGGGAGCGTCTCTTCGAAGGACAGCGTCCGTAGGTCGTCGGTCGTGTAGATCTCCTCCCAGGGCTCCAACAGCAGGACGTCGCGGTTGTATCGGTACGCCTGGGAGGCCGAAGTGCCCGCGGAGAGATCGAGCCCCATGTGCGAGGCATGGGCGATGCAGTCTGGAATGCCCCGGTCGAAGAGCACCGGCCCCTCCCACGCTTGTGCCGCCTCGTGATTCTCGATCGATCGCTGAAGGAGGAGCTCGACGAAGAGGGACGGCACGGGGTCGTAGTCCGTGCCATTGATCGCGCGCTGCTCCGCGATGATCTCCCTCGCGGGCTCACCGATGAAGCGAACGCTATCGCCGATGTTGTCCAGGATCGTGGTCTTGCCCACGCCGAACGAACCGGTGAGGATGTGTAGATCCGCGGAACGCATCGATCCAAGCTTAGGGCCTCAAACGGTCAGGCCGTGTGGGCTTGATCGTAGGGCTATCGTGACGCCTGTGAGGGCTCGAGCGGGGTGGCTGATCGTGGCGGCGGTGGCAGTCTTGGCGGCTTCGTGCACGTATGCACCGACGCATTCTCCGGGATCGGTGAGCCCGTCGAGTCCGTCGCCCGCGACCGTGGCGAAGGGACTCACGCCCGTGCGGGATTACGCGCAGGAGTTCTGCGATGGACCGGGCGTTCCAGCGAACTGCCCCGCTGGTTCCGTGCCGGCGGCGCTTCGGCGCCCGCTAAAGATCCCCCATATCGAACCGGGAGCCGCGTGTCCGGTAACGCGGGCGAACCCAGAGTTCTGGTCTCGACGCTTCGCGCCCGGTCTCGGACCCGGTCCGGTTACGCCCGTCGGGCTCGGGACCAACTCCCTCCTCCGCTACCGGGTCGGCGCCCGTATGGGCGGTTGGGGCCTCCAGAAGGTTCTGTGGGTCGCAGCGCCCACCTACGTCGGCCCAGTCCTCATCCGGGGTGGGCGAGTGGACGGACAGGGGAGTGTCGGCTTCAACATCGACGGTACGCCATCGGTGGAAGGACAACCATTCGCGGAACTACAGCTTCCACCGGGTCAGGCACCCGTCGGCAACAGCGGTTGGCGCAACTGGCCCTCCTACACGAAGGTGCCGGCGCCGGGCTGCTACGCCTATCAAGTGGACGGCGAGGGCTTCAGCTACGTCGTTGTGTTCCGTGCCGTGCCGCTCGCCTGAGACACGCTGGCCGTCGCACCGACCTGTTGCGGAAGGGTCGCGTTCCCGTGCTGGACTGCCCGCACCCCTTTCATCACCGGGCGAAGAACTGCCACAGTTGCCGCATGGAGGGTGGGTTCAGTGCCGACGTATCGCCGGGCGAACTTGCAGTGATCGCTGCGGCGCTCATGGGTGCGTGCGTCGTGGGGCGGTGCTTGCCCGGCGGCGGGCGCCCGCGGTGAGCCTGGCGCTGGCCGCGGCAGTGGTTGCTGGCGTGGTCGGGTTCTTCCCTTCGTCGCTCGACGGTGCGCAACGCCCCCACGTGGCGAGCGGTTGTAGCGACCGTCGTGTGTGCACCGGTGCTGGCTACCGTGGTGCACTTCGCCGTGACGGACGCCTGCCCGCTCTACGTCGGGCGCGGTTCGGGCTACTGCCGCTACTCCGTCGATGTGATGGGCGGATGGGCTACCACGGTCGCGGTCTTGGTCGCCCTCGACATGCTCTGCGTTGCCTTCCTCCTCGGCGTGACGGGCTGGCAAGCACGACGCGAGCGTGGCCTCAGAGATCGGTCGAGTCAGCGATGATCTCCTCGACCGTTCGCTTCGCGAGTGCGGCGAACTCTGGGTTCGTCTCCTTGTAGTAGGGGATGATCAGCGCCGCTTGGTGCAGGGCGATGCCCCGCGCTCTGTCGTACGTGGCTTCGTCGATGGCGAGCGCTTGACGGTACACCGAGCGCCCGGCCGGACCGAAGACGGCCCAGGCGGCGATCGCGTCGGTCGCAGGGTCACCTGAGCCCGCCCCACCGAAGTCGATGACGGCGCTGAGGCGACCGCGGTGAACAAGGATGTTAGGCCGCAACAGGTCGGCGTGGATCCACACCGGTGCCCCCTGCCACGCGGGAGACTCAAGCGCGCGCTCCCATGCAGCGAGAGCGGCCCGGCTGTCGATCTCGTCCCCTACCGCCTCGATCGCCTCGCGCGTCTCGACGTCGAGTTCGATGAGGGGTTGCCGACCAGCGCTGGGCACCCCCGTGCTGAGTTCGACCTGGCGGAGCTCCTGCACGAATCGCGCCAGATCCCTCGCGACCTGTGCCTCGTCACTAACGAGCGCATCCGCGTAGATCTCGGCGTCGATCCATCCGTACACCGCCCAAGAGAAGGGATATCCATATCCCGGGCCGCCCTTCTGTACGGGTGTGGGGATCTGCAGGGTGAGGTGTGGCGCGAGCTTGGGCAACCAGGTCCACTCCGTCTCGAGGCTCTTCTCCCACTCCGCCGTGCGGGGCAGCCGCGCGTAGAGATCATCGCCGAGCCGGTAGATGGCGTTGACCGTTCCGGTGGACCGAACCGGTCTGATGGCTACATCACCGATCTCCGGGAACTGCGTAGCCACCAACCGCTTGACGAGCGCTGTATCGATGTCGACCTCGTCGGGGTGCAACTTGTTCGTATCCGCCGGGCCATCTTGAGGAGGCGTGTCTGCCATAGCCAGATAATGACGGCTGCGTACGCCGGCGGGCGACTGATTTCCGGCGTAGCCTTCATGGCGGAACGCCGATCGAGGGGGACGAGATGGAGATCGTGGTGTTCGGAGCGACCGGGCGGGTTGGGCGCGCGGTGGTTGAGCAAGGACTCGCGAGGGGACATACGATCACGGCGTTCGTTCGGTCGCCGACGAAGCTCGATCGATCCGAGGCCTCCGGCCTCACGGTGGTGACCGGCGACGCGTCGAACGGGCCTTCGGCTTCCGCTGCGATGCCCGGCCACGATGCCGTCATCTCGGCGCTCGGCGTGGTCGGGCTCGAGGAAACCACTGCCCTGTCGCAGATGACGGCGAACGTCATCGCGGGCGCGAAGGAGAACGACGTGCGGCGGATGATCGGCGTCGTGTCGTTCGCGGTGTTCTTCACGACAAGCCGGCCCCCGTTCCAGTTCGTCAACGAGGAGCACCGGCGTGACCTGGCCGCGCTGCAGGTCTCGGGACTTGACTGGGTCGCTGCCGCGCCGAGCACCATCACTGATGACGATGCCCTTGGCACCTATGAAGCCGTCCTGGACGCGCCTCCCCCCGGTCCGGAGATCACGCGGTTCGACCTGGCCGACTTCCTCCTGGACGCGGTGGAAACCGATGCGTTCCTGGGGCATGCGGTCGGGCTCTCCAACTAACGCTCTTCCTGCGTCGCACTGACGTCGATGCGTTGGTGGTGCCATGATGCCGCCTCACCAACGGGAGGAGTCATCATGCCGGTCGAACGCAGCGCCGATCACCCGACCTTCGAGGCGGGCGGGAACACGATCACGAGCTACGCGGCGCCCGCACGGGGATCGAGCGAGGCGATCCTCTTCGAGGCGGCGCTCCCCGCCGGTGGAGGACTGCCTCGGCACAAGCACGACCATCTGGACGTCTTCACCGTCGCAGGTGGATCGGGAACGATGCACATCGGCGAGGAGTCCTGGGAATTGTCGAAGGGCGATTCCGTCGTGGTCCCGACGGGAGAGTGGCACTTCGTTGAAGCCGGCGCCGAGGGCATCAACATCGTCGTCACGATGGTTGCCGGGACGCTCATGATCCGGGAGGACGGCAGCGAGTCCGTCCCGCCCTGGGGCGAATAGCCGCACATGGCCCTCACCTACATCGCGAACGTCACGCTCTTTGACGGCCGAACGGTGAAGTCGAAGCAGGGAGTGCTGGTCGATGGCGACCGCATCGCGTTGGTCGGCCCGCACGCGCGGGCGCCGCGGCGTGCGTCCGGCACGAAGTCTGTGGACGGCGCCGGCAAGACGCTCGGTCCCGGTCTCATCGACTGCCACGTGCACCTGGCGTTCGACGGGCTCGCCGACTTCGCAGGCGAGGCCGAGCAGATGACGCCCGCACTGGCCGCGGTGAAGGCAACGGTCAACGCGCGGAAGCACCTGGTGGCAGGAGTGACCACGGTGCGTGATCTCGGCGGACCCGGCGGCGCGATCATCGATGTCGGCCGGGCGATCGACGACGGCGTAATCCAGGGACCCCGCGTGGTGGCCGCGGGACACGCGCTAACGGTCACCGGAGGCCACGGGCACAACGTGGCGTTCGGGCGGGAGGTGGACGGCGCCGCCGATATGCGAAAGGCCGTTAGGGAGGAGATCCGCCGAGGGGCCACGGCGATCAAGATCGTCGCGACGGGCGGCGTTCTAACCCCCGGGATCGGCGCGACGTTCACCGCCTACACGCCGGAGGAGTTGGCGGCCGCCGTGGACGAGGCTCACGGGTGGGGAAGGCCGGTCGCCGCCCACGCCATCGGCGCCGAGGGGATCCTCCGCGCGGTGGTGGCCGGCGTCGACTCCGTCGAACACTGCAATATGGTGACGCCGGAGATCGCGCGGGAGATGAAGTCCCGGGGCACGTATCGTTCTCCGACGCTCTGTGCGATCCGCGGCATCGTGGACAATCCCGCGGAGGTTCCCGCCTATGCGGTGGAGAAGGGCCGCGCGATCGAGGCGGACTCTCGGGCTTCACACGTTCGTGCGGTCAAGGCAGGCGTGCTCCACGTGTGCGGCACCGATGCCGGCACGCCGTTCAATCCGCACGGCAGCGCCCCGAGGGAACTCGCCTACATGGTCGAGTGGGGGATGACGCCGCTCGCGGCCATGCGCGCCGGGACGGCGAACGGGGCGGCGCTGCTCCGACGCGATGACCTTGGGATGGTGGAGACCGGGCGGCTCGCCGACCTGGTGCTCTACGCGGCGAACCCTGCCGAGGACATAGCGGCCGCGGCTGTTCCGCTCACGGTGTGGAAGGCAGGGACCGTCGTTCGGCCCTAAGGGGTGTGTTCTCGCCCGATCTGTTGCATGAGGTCGGTCGCTCGGTCCAGCGTCGCGAGGTCCCTCGGGGAGAGCGCGGCCAGCTCCGTCGAGAGCGCCGCAGCCCGGTGCTGGCGGCCCCGGGAGAGCGCCAGGCGGCCCATCCCCGTCGCCCGGACCTGCACGGAGCGCCCGTCCTCCGGGTTGGGTTCGCGCATCGCGAGCCCCTCGCGCTCCAGGGCGTCGATCACGCGGGTCATGGTGGGGGGGCGGACCCCTTGTGTGGCGGCGAGTTCGGTAATGGTGAGAGGCCCGCCCGAGACGATCACTGAGAGCGCGGAGAGCCGGGACGCGGACAGCCCCGGCTCCCCATCCCGGACACGAACGCGCCGCAGCAGCTGGATGGCGGCCGAGTGAAGCCGTTCGGCCAGGGCATCCGTGTCCTGCGGTGGGGAAGTGCCGCTTGACGTGTCCAAGGAATATATGTAGTTAGGCTACGCACATACATTCCCACGCCGAAAGGGAGAGGTCAAGCGATTTGGCTCTCGATTGACGCACGTGCCCAGGGATGCTTGGCTCGACCCGTGGCTGACGAGTACACCGATGCGACCTACGGCGACAGGATCGCCGACGCCTATGACGCGCGACACGAGGCGCCCTTCGAGGAAGACACGGCCAAGGCCGTCTTGTTTCTGAAGGGATTGGCGGGGGACGGCGCCGCACTGGAACTGGGGGTCGGAACTGGACGCGTCGCCATCCCGCTGGCCAAGGCCGGTGTCGAGGTTCACGGGATCGACGCCTCCGAGGCGATGGTCGCCAAACTGAGAGCCAAGCCGGGGGGCGAGCACATCCCGGTCACCATCGGGAGCTTTGCGAACTTCTCGCTGGAGACTCGGTTCGGACTGGTCTACG
>JAXDJY010000291.1:0-3326 GCA_034667445.1 Actinomycetota bacterium
CCTCCGGGGGCTCGTTGATGTCGATCGCGTCCGCCCCTGCGCGCCCCACGGCGATCTTGTCCATGTAGACCGCGGCGCCCGGAAAGAACATCGTTCCCCGTTCGGCGAGCGCGATCACCGACAGCGCGTTGGCCTGCCCGATCGCCGTCAAGGTGGTGCCTTCGACGGGGTCGACCGCAACGTCGGTCGCCGGCCCGTCGCCGTCGCCCACCTCCTCGCCGTTGAACAGCATCGGCGCCTCGTCCTTCTCGCCCTCGCCGATGACCACGACGCCAGCCATGGACACCGAGTCGATCATGAGGCGCATCGCGTCGACCGCGGCCCCGTCGGCGGCGAGTTTGTCGCCGCGCCCCACCCACCGGCCCGATGCGAGCGCGGCGGCTTCGGTCACGCGGACCAGCTCCATCGCGAGGTTCCGGTCGGGACGGGGTTCGGTGGGGGTCGTCATCTCGGGCAATCCTACGGGAGCGAGCTCCCGGGCGGCCCGCCAACCGTCGGCGCTACGCTGCAACCATGACCGACATGGATCGATACGTCACCGTCCACGACTTCCGAGCCGTGGCCAAGGAGAATCTGCCGGGCGACTTCTTCGACTACATCGACGGTGGGGCCGGCGACGAATGGACCCTCGCCGAGAACCGCCGTTCGTTCGAGCGGTGGACGTTCAGGCCGCGGTTCCTCCGCGGGGCAGGACGTCCCGACACTTCGACCACGCTCCTGGGCCGGCCGCTGCGGTTCCCGCTGCTGATAGCGCCGTGGGCCTTCCAGTACATGGCACACCCCGAGGGCGAGCAGCACACCGCGCGCGCAGCCGCGAAGGCCGGCACCATCATGGTGGTCTCGAGCACCACCGACGCCTTCCTCGAGGATGTGGCGGCGGCTTCGGACGGGCCGAAGTGGTGGCAGTGCTACGTCTACGAGGACCACGGGGTCACTGCGGCGATCCTGGACCGCGTGTCCGCCGCCGGGTTCGACGCGCTCTGCGTCACCGTCGACTTCCCGGTCGGTGGGTTCCGCGACCGCGATGCACGCAGCGGCCTGGAGCTCCCCGTTCCCGTCGCCGGGCCGGACATCATGTACGACCCGCTGCTCAGTTGGGACGACCTGGGCTGGATGCGCGAACGAACCCCCGGGATGCCGCTCATCCTCAAAGGCATCCTTACCGCCGAGGACGCGCTCCTGGCCCTCGACGCCGGCGCGGACGCCGTCGTCGTCTCCAACCACGGCGGTCGTCAGCTGGACGGCGCGCCGGCCGGCCTGACCGCTCTGCCCGAGGTCGTGGACGCGGTCGCCGGGAAGATCCCGGTACTCATGGATGGCGGGATCCGGCGGGGGACCGACATGCTGAAAGCGATGGCCCTCGGTGCCAACGCGGTCCTCACCGCCCGCCCCTTCGCGATGGCCCTGGCCGCGGAGGGAGAAGCCGGCGTCACCCACGCCCTCGAGATCCTTCGCGAGGAGTTCGAGAACGCGATGGCCCTCACGGGATGCCGGACCGTGGCCGAGATCACGAAGGACCTGATCTCCCCGGCTCCTCGCTAAGCCTCCGGGGTTCTCCGCGCTACGGGCTGCCGTTCGGATGCACCGATCACCGGGCGCGTCGCGCCGAGACACCGTTTGCGTTACCAGGCAGTGGACCTCCGGGTTCCTCAAGGTGGGTCCCGGGCGCGCCGACCATTACCTCTATGGACCTCTGTTACCACCTGCCCTGATGACTCTTCGACGCAAGGTTGCCGTGGTCATCGCCCTGCCGGCGATGGTGCTGGTGGCGTTCGCCTACCTGGCGTTCCTGGCCCAGCAACGCTCGGCCGCCGTCCTCCAAGCCACGCAACATTCCTACACGGTTCAGCACGAGACGGATCTGGTGCTCACCGACCTCGTGGATGCCGAGACCGGTACGCGTGGGTACCTGCTCACCGGCAACCGTGCCTATCTCTCACCGTATGAACGCGGTGCCGTGGCCGTCCACGCCGATCTCGCCAAGCTGGACGCGCTGACGGCGTCGAACGCCGCCGAGTCTTCCCGGGTCGCGCGGCTTCAGTACCTCATCACCGACCGGCTCACGTCACTGGTCGAACTCCAGCGCTTCGCGCCGCTAACGCTGCACACCGACCAGGGAGCGATGACCGATTCCATGGACCAGGGAAAAGGCGTCATGGACACCATCCGTTCGGTCCTCGCAGATCTCGGCGCGCAGGAGACGACGGTCCTGGAGGCGAGACAGGCAGAGTTGGTTCGGGCCCAGCACCTGTCCTTCCTCTTGGGTGTCGCGGGAACGCCGGGCGCGGTGCTGTTGGCGCTCGGGTTCGTCTTCTTCTCTGCGAAGCGCCTCGTCTCGCGCATCAACCGCATCGAACAGAACGCGCGACGCCTGCAGCGCGGAGAACCGCTGGAGGATCCAGGAGATGACCGCGACGAGATCGGGGGGCTGGGCCGCGTGGTCGTCGAGACGGCCGCCAAGCTTTCGGAGTTGCAGAAGGAGCTGCGCCGTCTTGCGACCATCGACGAGCTGACGGGTGTCGCGAACCGTCGCGGGTTCCTCGCGGTGGCCGAGCACCAACTCCGCCTGGCTGCGCGCGTAGGCGAACCGGCAGCGCTCATGTACTTGGATCTGGACAACCTCAAGCCTGTCAACGACACGCACGGGCATGCCGTTGGCGATCAGATGCTGAAGGAGATGGCAGAGGTCCTGATCAGCACGTTCCGCGACTCGGACCTGGTTGCCCGTGTCGGCGGGGACGAGTTCTGCGTGCTCCTGGCGACGCCCGAGGACCCCGGCGCGATGATAGCGCTCGGCCGCCTCCGCGAGGTCGCCGCCCGCAGGTCGATCGAGCCTGGCAGGGTCTATGAGCTGTCGTTCTCCGTGGGTATGGCGGAGTTCGATCCGGCCATCCCCACGCCGATCGACGAACTGCTGGAGACAGCCGACCGCCTGATGTACACGGAGAAGCGCACGAAGGCGAACCTCCGGCACAAACTCGAGCCGCAACTCGATCCTCAGCCGGTCGCCGACTGACGCGACCGACTCACCACAGTTCGAGTTGCGACGGAGGAGCGGCAACTTCGCGAGTGCGGCCGTACCTGAAGGATCCGCCCGAGGGTGGCGCTCCCCGTTGTCCCTGTCGCAGCAGCGCTCGGACGCGCTCATTCACCCGGCCACGGTCCGTCTTCGACGCATACGACCGCGCGTACATCCGCTCGTACCGCGGGACCAGATCTGGATGGTGCTCCTCGAGCCACGGCATGAATTGCTCACGCACGCCGGGACGAAGATGCAGGAGGATCGGCGAGACCGACGACGCGCCGGCATCGAGCGCCGCCTCCAC
>JAXDJY010000292.1:0-4395 GCA_034667445.1 Actinomycetota bacterium
CTCCGAGCAAGGTCTGCATCGAGGACAAGACGGGGAAGCAGCTCAAGTGTTACGGGAGCGAGGCGGAGGCGGACACGGCGTTCGGGGGGCTCACCGTGGCTGCGGAGGCCTCGCCGACGCCGAGCGCATCCGGTTCCTCAAGTGGGTCCGCCACGCCGGCGGCGACCTCGACCCCGTCCCCTGGGGCGGGTCCGGGAAGCGCCCCGTCGGCATATTGTGTGAACGATCCCATAGGGGCTCAGCTCGCGTGCAAACCCACGCAGACCGAGGCCCAAGCGTTCGAGAAAACCATGCAGAAGATGGTTGAGGGCCGTACCTACTGCGTCGTCGATAACGGCATCGCGATCGCGAACCCGACACCTACTCCTTCACCAGGTCCCCAGGTGACCACGCCGACGCCCTCCGCCAACTCCGGCAAAGCGAAGCACACGCCTTCGGCCTCGGCGTCGGCGAGCGCGAGCCCCTCACCGTCCGCCCCGAAGCCGAGCCCGTTCGCGACGCTTGACCGGGCGCACGCCGACCCGCTGCCCTGTGGGTTCGGATCGAAGTCCGAGGCGACAACCGCCCTCGGTGCGATCCCGGTCACCAAGGAGACGAAGGTGTACTGCGTCATCAGCAGCCAGCAGCAGGTGCTTGGTTGTTACGTCAGCATGGCTCGCGCGTTGAACAAGCAGCGGCTCACCAGCCAGGGCCATCTCCTGGACATCATCGGGAAGACCGCGCGGCTCGAAGAGCGCCCGGTGCTGTCCGTGCTTGCGCCCGGCGATCCGACGCCGATCACCTGCAGCAATACCGATCCGGCCCGTGCCACGGAAGGGTGCGACACAGTGGGTGCGCTCGACAAGGCCACGGTGGTCTACCCGGATCCCGCGCGCGGGGCGAAGGTGAAGCTGGGCCCGGTCGTGGTGGACGGCAGCAACATCAAGAAGGCGACGGCGGTCTTCAACCCCGCGTCACAGACCAACGCTACTCCGCAGTGGGTGGTGTCCTTCACCATGGATGGGCCAGGGACAGCGGCGTTCGGCAAGGCGAGCACGCTCGCCTACCAGTACCACACCGCCGGCCAGTCGCCGCTCGACCAGATCGCGATCGCGGTCGACCGGAGCATCATCTCGAGCCCGCAGGTCATCAATCCGATCACGAACGGCCAAGGCGAGATCTCGGGGAACTTCACCCAGCAGAGTTCGAGTGACCTGGCAACGGTCCTCAACGCAGGTGCGCTGCCGGTCGAGCTCACCAGGAAGGCCACGGAAACCGTCAGCCCGACGCTGGGTAAGGAGTCGCTCCGGGAAGGGATCATCGCCGGGCTGGTCGGGCTCGGTCTCTTGTTCCTCTATCTGCTCTTCTATTACCGCTTGCTTGGTGTCGTGGCCTGGTTCGGGATGTTGATCTGGGCGACGCTCGCGGTCGCCTTGGTGTCGCTGGCCGGATCGGGACTCGGTTACGCGCTCACGCTTGCAGGCGTGGCAGGGCTAGTGATCTCGCTCGGCGTTACCGCCGACTCCTACATCGTCTTCTTCGAACGGTTGAAGGATGAGGTTCGCAACGGCAAGTCTCCACGATCGGCGGTGCAGCCTGCGTTCAAGCGCGCGTTCAAGACGATCGTCGCTGCCGACCTCGTCACGGGGATCGCGGCAGTGGTCCTCTACCTGACCGCGATCAGCTCGGTGCGCGGGTTCGCGCTCACGCTCCTGGTCGCCACGATCCTCGACCTGTTCGTCGTGTACTTCTTCAAGCGGCCGACCGTGTTCCTGATCGCGCGGAACCCGAAGTTGGTCGCCATGCGCGGCTTCGGGCTCGAGAGTGGCGTCGCAGCGCGGGCGACCGACGGCAGTGACGCATGAACTACCGCCACGCGATCGATACGTACCGCGGCCACACCATCCCGCATTTCCGGTTGATCGAGCTCCGGAATCGCTGGTTCGCGTTCTCGGGCGTATTGATCGCTCTATCGCTCCTGGGCCTCGTGGCGCGCGGCCTGAACTTCTCGATCGACTTCGAAGGTGGGTCGCAGGTGACCTACACCCTCAACAAACCGGTGACCGTCCCTGCTATCACGACGCTCATGACCGGTCTCGGACGCGCGGACTCACAGGTCCAGATCGTGAACGGCAACGAGGTCCAGGTTCGAACCGGTGCATTCTCGAACACGGAGGAAACCGACAAGGTGGCGCAGGCGCTCGCCGACCAGACCGGCATCAACCGCGCCGACGTGAACACGACCAGCTTCAGCGCCACGTGGGGGAGTGAGATCTCCTCGAAGGCGTTGAAAGGGCTGATCCTGGTCCTCCTCGCGATCGGGCTTTACATCGCTGTGCGGTTCGAGTTCCAGATGGCGATCGGCGCGATGATCGCGCTTGTGCACGACATCATCATCACCATCGGGGTGTATGCGCTCGTCGGGCGTGAGGTGACCCCGGCAACGGTGATCGCCGTTCTCACGATCCTCGGGTTCTCGCTCTACGACACGGTTGTCATCTACGACAAGATCCAGGAGAACACCGAGTCGAGCGCGCAATTGGCGCGGCTGGGCTACGTCGGTGTGGTCGACCGATCGTTGAACCAGGTGCTCATGCGGTCGGTGAACACATCGCTCGTGGTCCTCCTGCCGATCCTGTCGCTGCTCCTGTTCGGTGGCGCGACGCTCAAGGACTTCGCGTTCGCGATGTTCGTGGGTGTGGCCATCGGTGCGTACTCGTCGATCTTCATCGCGGCGCCGATCCTCACCCTCATCAAGATCCGAGAGCCGAAGATCCGACAGATGGAGGAGCGCCGTTTACGGCGGGCGTCCGTCGGGGATCCCGCAGACGCCGAGCCCGCCGCGGTCGCATCTGCAGTCGCCACGGTCAGCACTTCGGATCAAGCCGCTCAGCGGGTGACGGCGAGGACCGGTTCGGGGTCGGGTGGCAACCGCCCCAAGAGCAAACGGAAACCCCCTGCCAAGAAGCGGCGACGCTAGCGGTGGAACTCGATGCGATCAAGCGGCTGATCCGGGACGTGCCCGATTTCCCGGAGCCCGGCATCGTCTTCAAGGACATCACGCCGGTCCTTGCCGACCCCATCGCGTTCTCAACCATCACCGATCTCATCGTGGTGCATTTCGGCCGAGGGAACATCGACAAGGTGGTCGGGATCGAAGCGCGTGGGTTCATCCTGGCATCGCCGGTGGCTTACCACTTCGGGGCTGGATTCGTTCCGATCCGGAAGAAGGGCAAGCTTCCGTGGGACGCCGTTGCGGAGGAGTACGACCTGGAATACGGAACCGCGACGCTGGAACTCCATCGCGACGCGGTCTCCACGGGCGAGCGGGTGCTCATCGTCGACGACGTGTTGGCGACCGGAGGGACGGCCGCCGCCGCCGCGTCCCTGATCGAGCAGATCGGCGGAAAGGTCGCCGGGATCAGCTGCATGATCGAACTCGATTTCCTCCACGGCAGGGACAAACTCCCGGCCTACGACATCTTCAGCCTGCTCCACTACTGAGCGCGTCGCTTCGGACTCTCCTCCCTCGTTCGGTGCCATACCTCCGTACACTTGGCTCTGAGGAGGCACGGTGGACGATCAGGAACGGGCGGGCATCCAGACCCAGTCGGATCAGTCGCCGGTGCGCCGAGGTGGCCGGATCCCACGGCCCCGCCTCCGGCGAGGAGAAGGCCCCACCCGGCTGGCCCCACTGGTGCGCGACGTGCGCGCGTACAACCCGAAGGCCGATCTCAAGGAGATCGAACGGGCGTTCCGGTTCGCCGAAGTTGCCCACGAAGGCCAGCGTCGGAAGTCCGGCGAAGAGTTCATCGAGCATCCGCTCGCCGTGGCCCGGATCGCGGCGCATCTGCACCTGGACACGACGAGCCTGGAGGCGGCACTCCTGCACGACACGGTCGAGGACACCGACGTTACGATCGCCCAGCTAGAGGAGCAGTTCGGCTCTGAGGTGGCCGGCATCGTCGATGGCCTGACGAAACTGGACCGGCTCGAGTTCCGGAGCCGGGAGCAGGAACAGGCGGAGAACGTCCGCAAGATGATCGTGGCGATGTCGGGCGACATCCGGGTGCTGTTGATCAAGCTCTCCGACCGCCTCCACAACATGCGAACCCTGGGAGCGCTCGTTCACGAGAAGCAGGTGCGCATCGCCACGGAAACGCTGGAGATCTACGCTCCGCTCGCCAACCGTTTGGGTGTGCAGGAACTGAAGTGGGAGCTCGAAGACCTCTCGTTCAAGACCTTGCACCCGGGTCCGTACCGGGAGATCGCGAACCTCGTAGAAACGCGCAGGGGTGAACGGCAGGCGCTGATCGAAGAAGTCACCGAGTCACTCCGGACGAAACTGAAGGAACTGGGGATCAAGGCAGAGGTCGATGGCCGGCCGAAGCATCTCTACTCCATCTACGAGAAGAT
>JAXDJY010000293.1:0-5886 GCA_034667445.1 Actinomycetota bacterium
TCGTGACGTTCTTCACCACGGAGTTCTGGCAGATGTTCGCGACGGTCTCAACGCCCCGGTACATGACAACGATGGTCTTGTTCGGCGTGCTCGGCGCGATGTTCCTCCTGCTCCAGATCCCGGCGAACGTGGCGGGGCTGGAGCGTGACGCCGGCCTCTCGATACCCCTGACCCGGCCGCAGCGCTGGAACGTCGGCCTCGTGTTGTTCATCAGCCAGGCGTTGCAGATCCTGTTCGTGGTAGCAGCCGTGTGGCTCTTCTTCATGGTGTTCGGGACGCTCCTGGCGAGCCCGGTGGTCCAGCGTTCGTGGATGAACGGCGTCCACGGCGTGCGGATCCTGGATCTGCCGCTGGTCGGGACCCGGACGCACATCACGGCCGAACTGGTCCGGGTCGCCACCGGGACCTCCGCACTGAGCGGGCTCTACTACGCGGTGGCCATGGTGGTCGACGGCAACTACCGCGACGAGTTCGTCACGAAGGTCACCGATCAGATGCGCGAGACGTTCGCACGCCGAGGCGAGTACCTGGCGCTGTTGGGACGCAGCGGCTAAGGGCCGGCACCATTCTCGGGGCGGAAGCCCGAACACACGACACTCATCCGAGTGATGCTTCCTCGTTCGGCGCTGAAATAGCCCTGCTGCTCGACGACGAACATGCCTTCGTCGTTCTCAACCCGAAGGCGGTAACGGAGCTGGACGCGATCGGCGAACCGACCCTCCTCCACGTACACCACCTCGCGCACATGGTCGGTCGGCTCGAACCAACTTCCCAGCACGATCTCAACGACCCCGGCTGGGGAGGTGGCATGCCAGTCATTCCCCGGCGTAAGCCCACGGAAATCGACCTGTGGGTCGAAGATGGCGGCCAATCCGTCTGTGTTCTTCGCGGAAAGGGCATCCACGAACCGTCGTCCAAGCGCCACCTCAACCTCATGTGAAGTCGCCATGCCACCTCGGATGATAGTGGGGCGGTTCGATCGCGTCAGCGAGCTGTGTTCTCTTGAAGATAGGGTCGCGAGATGTTCCAGGGACGCGCGGTGCCCGGCTATGCCCTCGTCGGCGTGGGGCTCGCGCTGCTCCTTCATGGCGGTGGCGCGACGGTCGTCGGTCTGCTGCTCCTCCTCGGCGGTGGATATCTCCTGGTCAGGGCCTATCGCGAGGGCTGGTGATGGGAAGGAGCTGACGGCGCACGTCGCCGCTCGATGAGCCAGTACGCCATGAGTGTTGCAACGATCGCGCCCAACGCGGCCTCGACCGTCCATACGGGTGCTGGCCCAAACAACTGGCCTGAACCCCAACGCGCCACCGGCTCCAGACACAGCGCACCCGCGACGAACGCCGCACTGACCCACCAGCGACGGACCCGCCACCGCTGACCCAACAGTCCGACCACCGGCCCCGTGATGATTCCAGCGAAGATGAACACCGCGTTGTAGTACCCGCGGGTCGTCACCGCGACCAGACCGGTCAAGAACCGGTGGAAGGTCCACATTGGTACCTCCATCGGGCTGTAGGTCATCGCGAAGTAGCCGAGCAATGCCGACAGCGTGACGATCAGACCGAGCAGTGCGGCTCTCCGAGGGAGCCGCTGAGTGGCGCCCAGCAGGAAAGGCAGGATGAGCCACGGGGCCGACACCTGTGCGGCGGTCGACACCCACGGGCCGAGCCACGACATGCTCCCGAGGTACTGATCGGCCGCGCCGAACGCGAGGCCGAGGATCACCGCAAGGAGATATGCCATCTGTTGAACGATAGCGCTTCGTCGTTCAGCGAACCAGCCGAGGGCCCCCGAAGCTATCCGTCGTCCTCGTCGTCGTTGATGATGATCACCCCGGCAGCCGTCGCGAGCGTTCCGGCAGATCGGATGATGTCCGGCCACGGCATCCCGACGCCGCGGAGGCCTTCCGGATCGCCCGCGCCATCGAGGTTGCAATCGCGCATCTCACACCGTTGGAACGTCGCCTTCGCGAGACTCACTTTCGAGAGATCGCAGGTCGTGAAGACCGTAGAGAAGAGCGTCGTTTCGTAAAGGTCGGCTTCCTGCAACAGACAATCGTCGAATCGCACGTGCTCGAGTTCGGAGAACCTAATCGCGGCGAGATCCATGCGGCAATCGATGAACGACACATCGCTGATCTTCGCGCCGGAGAGGGTCACGCCCGTCAGACGCACGCCCCGCATCTCGACGCGCAGCAGGTTGGCGTTCGACAGATCGGCGTTGGCCCAGGTGCCTCCGAGGACCACGACGTCCTTCAACGACGCTCCTGGCAGGACCGAAGCGGACAGGTCGACGTTCTCGATACGGCACTCGGCCATCTGGAGATCCGCTCGCTCCATGCCTGAGAGGTCGTTCCCGGACAGGTATAGCTCTTGGAATTCTGCCGATCCGAAGTCGCCCGGAACCACGTCGAACGGCGTGAGCTCGTTCGGCAGATCCGCTGCGGCCGGCGCGATCGGCGCCTTCCAACTCATCCGCCGAACCTACACTCCGTTGCGCGTCGTGAGCATCGCTTCGATCGCGTCGGCTTGATCGCGCACGCTGTCCGGTGACGGCCCACCCATCCCGGAACGCGCCGAGACGGCGCGCTCCGCGTTCAGGAATGAGGCTCCATCGGGGAGGCCGAACGTCTCCCACTCTGCGGCACTGAGGTCGCTGAGCGCCATGCCCACGGACGTCGTCTCCTTGAGCAACTCCCCCGTTCGGCGGTGCGCCTCACGGAACGGCACACCGTTCTTCACGAGCGCTTCGGCGAGATCGGTGGCGTAGAGTCCCTCGGCCTCACAGGCCGCGAGCATCGCTTCGGGATCGAACCGCACCGTGACGACCGCGCCGGTCATCGCCGGCAGGACCAGTTCCAGGGTGTCGACCGCGTCGAACACCGGTTCTTTGTCCTCCTGGAGATCGCGGTGATAGCCGAGCGGCAGGCCCTGCAGCAACGACGTCAGTGAAGCGAACCCCGCCGCCACGCGCGCGGCCTTCCCGCGCGCAAGTTCGACCGTGTCGGGGTTCCGCTTCTGAGGCATCATGCTCGACCCGGTCGAGTACGCCTCGTCGAGTTCGGCCCATCCGAGCGACTCGTCCGTCCACCGCGCGAGATCGGCGGCCAGCCGCGAGATGTGGCCCGCGCAGATCGCCGCGTCGGCCAGGAACTCCTGCGCGAAGTCCCGGTCGCTCACCGCGTCGATCGAGTTGGTGAAGGTTCGGCGGAACCGCAGGCGGGCGGCGGTCATCTCCGGGTCGAGACCGAGCGTGGAGGTCGCGATCGCGCCGGCACCGAGGGGGCTCGTCGACGTGCGTTCGGCCCAATCGTCCATGCGCGAGAGATCGCGCGTAAGCGCCCAAGCGTGCGCGAGCAGATGGTGTCCGAGCGTGACCGGCTGCGCAAGGCGGGCGTGCGTCGTCCCCGGCATGATCGTCGCTGCATGCTCGCGCGAGCGCACGATCAACGCCTGGATCAGCGTGACGAGCGAGCCGTCGATCCGGCGCACCGACTCGAGCATCCACAGCCGCAGGTCCGTCACCACCAGGTCGTTCCGGCTCCGCCCGGCGTGGAGCTTCGCGCCGAGCTCACCGAGCATCGCGGTGACACCGCGCTCGATGGCCGTGTGGACGTCCTCATCCGCGTCTTCGAACACGAACGAACCACGAGCGATCTGCTCCCCGATATCGGCCAGCGCTGCTGTGAGCGCGTCGGCCTCCTCAGCCGTCAGCAGGCCCGCGCCTTGGAGCGCCCGTACGTGCGCGGTCCCCGCCTCGACGTCCTGCGGCGCAAGCCGCGCGTCGAATCCCACCGATCGGCCCAGCGCGCGCGCCTCGGGCGCCGGCGGCTTCGAGAAGCGACCGGCCCACAGGGCGTCCTTCTCCTCGGTCACTTGCCCCTCTGCTTCGCCGACCACACCTTGAGCGGCAACCCGAACAGCCTGACGAACCCAGCGGCATCCGATTGATCGAACGCGTCGCCCTCGCCGTAGGTGGCGAGCGACAGGTCGTAGAGGGAGTGCACGCTCCGGCGGCCGACAACCGTGCATGTGCCGGGTTCAAACCGAAGGCGGATATCACCGGTGACGTGGGACTGCGTCGCGTCGATGTAGGCGTCCAGGGCCGCGCGGAGCGGACCGAACCACTGGCCGTCGTAGACCAGCTGGGTCCAACGCTGCTCGATGAGCGGTTTATGGTGGGCAACGTCGCGCTCGAGTGTGATCTCTTCCAGCGCCTGGTGCGCGCGGATGAGGGCGAGCGCGCCGGAGACCTCGTAGAGCTCCCGGCTCTTGATGCCAACCCGGCGGTTCTCGATCATGTCCACGCGGCCGAACCCGTACGAACCGCCGAGCGCGTCCATGCCGCGGATGATGTCGGCCAGGCCGGAGGGCTGCCCGTCGAGTGCCACCGGGACCCCACGTTCGAACATCACGACGACCTCCGTGGGCTCCAACGGACGATTCCCGGGCGCGGCGGTTCGGGCGAACGCTTCCTCTGGCGGTGCCACCCACGGGTCTTCCAGCGGCCCACACTCGCACGCCCGTCCCCAAAGGTTCTCGTCGATCGAGTACGTCGTCCCGACCGAGTCGATCGGGATGTCCCATTCACCGGCGAGCGCGATCGCCTTCTCGCGCGGGAGCTGAGACTCGCGGATCGGGGCGAGCACCTCCAGGTCGGGCGCGAGCACGAAGAACGACACCTCGAAGCGAACCTGATCGTTGCCCTTGCCGGTCGAACCGTGTCCGACGGCGTCCGCGCCGACCTCGCGTGCGACCTTCACGACTTCCTCGACGATGACCGGACGGGAAAGCCCCGAGATCATCGGGTACTTCGCCTCGTAGAGGCCGTTCGCCTTGATGGCTTTGGAGAGGACCTCCTCCGCGTAGCGATCCACCGCGTCGATGACGCGCACGCTGACCGCGCCGGCCCGCTTGCCGCGCTCGATCACCTGCTGCCAATCCTCGGTCTGGCCAACGTCGACCGCGACCGCGTGGACCTCGTAGCCGTCAGTGGTGAGCGTGTGGATGGTGACGGACGTGTCGAGTCCGCCGCTGTAGGCCAGCACCGCTTTCTTCATCGTGCCTCCATGATGGTCATGAGTTCGGCTTCGACCTGAGCGGGAGTGATGCCCTGGCGGCCCAAGATCAAGATCGTGTTGTCGCCGGCCAGGGTGCCGGCGATCGCGGGGAGCCCGACGCGGTCGATGCCTTCGGCCAACGCCGAGGCCGCGCCGGGCGGGGTTCGCACGATCAACCCCGAATCCGCGCGGACGAACGACAGCACGAACTCCTCCAGCAGCCGCCGGAGCGTCGCGCGCGGAAGTGGCGACGCCTCCCCCGGGACCACGTAGCGAACCCCGTCGGCGTCGTGGACGCGAGCGAGTCCAAGCTCTTCGATGTCGCGGCTGATGGTCGATTGCGTGGCTTCGATCCCGATGGTGGTGAGTCGGGTGCGGATCTCCTCCTGGCTCGCGAGCCGCTCGCGATCCACGAGCCCGAGGATGGCCTGCTGCCGCTTCGACTTCACCGCTCCACCGGTGCGGCTCATGCCGGAACCTCCTGCGCTACCGCCATGCACGCCGCGAGAGCCGTGCCCAACGCGGCCGCCGCGCGGTCACACTCAGCCGTGCTCGCGATCAGCGGCGGGGACATCCTGATGACGCCGGGGCCGGCGGTCGAGCAGAGCACACCTTCGCCGATCATCCGAACAGCGACATCCCCGGAATCGATCCCCGCCACGAGCTCAAAGCCCCAGAGACAGCCTCGTCCGCGCGCGGCGACGATCGCTCCGTCGGGAACGGCGGAGGCCACAGCGGCGGGGAGGTACGCGCCGATCTCCCCCGCCTTCGCGAGAAGCCCCTCTCCTTCGATGACGTCGATGACCGCGAGTGCGACGGACGCCGCG
>JAXDJY010000294.1:0-9185 GCA_034667445.1 Actinomycetota bacterium
AGGTCCCACAGGTCGCGAGGACGTACAGCGCCGCAAGAGTGATGCCCATCGGGATCTGCACCGAGTACGCGATGTGATGGCCGTCGACCGCTGCGCTGATCGGACCGCGGATGATCGCCCACAGGAGGATCCCGGCCACCAGCACACCGACGGCTGCCAGGCTCGACATGAGCAGGCGCCGGCGTCCCGCGGGCTCAACGCCGCGAACGGCCAAGGGCACCCAGGCGGGGAGGAGGAAGGCGATCGCGAGATACACCCACGTCGCCCTGTCACCGAGGGCCGCGGGAACCTTGCCGGCCAACCCCCACCAGACGAACGCCTCGACCAACTGATGCACACCGAACACGAGCGGGAGGGTGGCAAGCGGGAGTTGCCGTGGAGTGTTGGCTCTCTTCAGCGCGTCCACTCCGACCCCGCTCACCACGATCCCGGCGGCAAGGTCAGCGCTCGCTGAGAAGCACATCTGGCGGCACCTTGTCACATGGACCCGCCGGCGCGCTCTGAACGTCCGCCCACCAGCCGCAGAAACGGTCCCCCCGAACCTCATGTTCGGACGCAAGCGCGCCGATACCTGAAACAAGGTAGGCGAGGTGCAGGATCGTGACAGAGAGGAGTCGGTGCGGTCCATGGTGAGCAAGGAGAAGCGCACACACAGCCGACTTCGAGCCCTCGTCGACGACAGCCATCTGGGGCGGTCATCGCTCGTTGGTCTGGAACGGTTCCTGGGTGGGTTCACGCCCCTGTTCGTGGTCTTGGTGGGGCTCTTGCTCCTCGCGCTCATCGGTCTGGTCGATGCCGTGACGGGAAGTTTCGGGGTGACGGTGTTCTACCTAGTTCCGATCGGTCTGGTGACCTTCGCTCGGGGACGCTGGGTGGGAACGATCATGGCCGCCACGGCGGCCGTCGCTTGGATGGTGGTCGAGCTCCGCACCGGAACGACGTCGTTCGCCGAGGCGGTCACGTACCTGAACCTCCTCAGTCGCTTCTACGTCTACGAAGCCGTCGTGATCTTGGTCGCGCCGATGCGAGATATCGTCCGGTGGGAGCGAGAGATTGCGGCCCGGGAGGTCGAAGCGGCGGAGGACCTCCGCGTCCTGCAGGAGTTGCGGGAGGCGCTCGCTCTGGAAGCCGAGGGTCCCCACGCACGTCTCGAAGCGCTGGCGCGAGAGATCAGCGCTTCGCATCACGACGATCACGAGCAACCCCTGGTCGCGTCCACGCGAACCTAGGCCGTCTGTGCCGGGCAGACTGCCTCGCCGGCGGTCACGTCCTTCGCGCGTCGGAGTCACGGGTCATCGAATAGAGCGGCAGCAGTTCACCGTCGAGCTCGACGTCGATCTCATACGTCATCCCGATCTTCCGAGCGACGTTCGCCGACGCGACGTTGTCTGGCTCGAACAGGCAGATCAGTCGATCGAGATGGAGATGCCCGAACGCATATGCGACGACTGCCCGCGACGCTTCGGTCGCCAACCCCTTGCCCCAATACGGTTCGGCGAGCAGGTAGGCGACCTCGACCTCGAGGTTCCCGGCGGGCGGAGGGTCGACATCGGACGGCTCGAGCCCGATAACCCCGGTCTCAGCCGGCACGATGGTCCACGGCAGCAGCCCGCATCGCCCGATGAGGGCGCCGCTGTCCTTCAGGGTCGTCGCCCACAGTCCGAACCCGTACCGAGCGTAGTGGACGTCGATGAACCATCCGAGCTCTTCCTTCGTCTCCTCGTAGGTAAGCGCCCCCTCGGGGAAGAATCGCCTGACCGCAGGGTCGGCATACATCGTGGCGAGCCCGTCGAGGTCGGCGAGCGTGAGCTCACGTAGAAGGAGTCGTTCCGTCTCCAGCACCCATGCTCTGGTCGGCATCTGCCGGCGTCGCTACCCGGCCGGCCGGCGGCCGTTGAGTTCGGTGAGCCATTCCTCCAAGCGGGGCAGGTGCTCCCGGTAGTGCTCCGGTCCCGATTTCCTGATCCAGCCGGCGGAGCGTTCGTCGTCGGCAGGCGCGTCGGTCCACGCGTGGAGCATCCTGGAACGGGCGGCGATCGCCTGTGCCTTGACGTCCTCCGGCGAAGCGTCCCGCATCGCCGACAGAAAGCGTTCGTTCATCGCGTCGACCTCGGCGGGGTTCGGTGGAACATAGGTGCCTCCGTGGATCTGCTCGAGTGCCGCTCCGGCCTCTGCGAGCCAGGTCCCGACGTGGGCGACCGCGTCCTTCGCACTCCATCGCTCTTCGAAGTAGCCGGGCTCGGCGAACTGCTCCGGACTGAATCGCTGCACCGTCGACCAGAACTCACGCCAGAGCGAGTCCTCCTCGGCGACGATCTCTGGATCGATCTTGGCCACAGCGCACCTCGTTTGTCCGGGCTCGGGAGGCGAAGCATAGATGACCGTCATCCGGCTCGCGAACCTGGCGCCCGGTATCATCGCCCGTGCGGCCGACCGGTGCCGTCCGTGTGCCCGAGCAGAGGGAGTTCCTATCATGAAGATCCTGGTCGTCGGGTCCGGCGGCGTCGGCGCGGCGTTCGCCCCGATCGCTGCCCGTCGGGACTTCTACGAGGAGATCGTCTTCGCCGATCTTGATCCCTCTCGTGGACAGCGCGTCGTTGACCGCTACGGTCAGCGCGGGAAGTTCAGCGCGATCACATTGGATGCCTCGGATCCTGCGAACGTGGCCGAGGCCTGCCGAGACCACGGCATCACCCACGTGATGAACGCGGCGGACCCCCGGTTCGTGATGCCGATCTTCACCGGCGCGATGGCTGCGGGCGTGGACTACATGGACATGGCCATGTCACTGTCCGAACCCCACCCCGACAAGCCCACGGAGTTGGTGGGGAAGAAACTCGGTGATGACCAGTTCGCGACGGAGCAGCAGTGGACCGACGCGGGGCGCCTTGCGCTCGTGGGGTTGGGGATCGAGCCGGGCGCGGCGGACGTGTTCGCGCGGTATGCGAAGGATCACCTGTTCTCATCGATAGACGAAGTGGGGGTCCGCGATGGCGCGGACCTCGTGATCAAGGGGTATGACTTCGCCCCGACATTCAGCATCTGGACCACCATCGAGGAATGCCTGAACCCGCCGGTCATCTGGGAGAAAGATCGTGGCTGGTACACGACGACGCCGTTCTCCGAGCCCGAGCAGTTCACGTTCCCGGAAGGCATCGGCCAGGTGGAGTGTGTGAATGTCGAACACGAAGAAGTGCTCCTGGTGCCGCGGTGGATCGACTGCAAGCGCGTCACGTTCAAGTACGGGCTGGGGGACGAGTTCATCCAGGTGTTGGAGACCCTCCACAAGCTCGGGCTGGATCGGGTGCCGAAGGTGAACGTTCGAGGAGTAGAGGTGAGTCCGAGAGATGTGGTGGCCGCGTGTCTCCCCGATCCCGCGTTCCTCGGCGAGGAGATGACCGGCAAGACCTGCGCCGGAGCGTGGGTGAGTGGGACCGGCACGGATGGGCAGCCCCGCGAGGTCTACCTTTACCACGTGGTCGACACCGAGGAGACCTGGGCGAAGGACGGCGCGCAGGCCGTGACGTGGCAGACCGCGTTGAACCCGGTGATCGGCCTTGAGCTTCTGGCGACCGGCGCCTGGAAAGGCACCGGCGTCCTTGGCCCCGAGGCGTTCGACCCGGTGCCGTTCATGGACCTTATGAAGGAGTACGGGAGCCCCTGGGGGATGACCGAGATGCCACCGGGCGCCTGAACGTATCCCCACGAACGAGGAATACTTGTTCGCAGGTAGGTCTTTCGCTCAGGAAACCGGTCCGTAGGGCCGATGCTCTCCGATAGGAACCGGAGGGAATCAGTCGGATGGCCACGGACGCTCGAACATCAGCCGCTGCATCGGATGCCGCCTTGGCGCGCCTGGCCCAGCTCATCGAGCCGGGCTCGCTCTTGGAGGCAACGCCCGAGTGCCTGGTTGTCACCGCGGCCGACGGCAAGATCCTCTTCGCGAACCACCGGATGCAAGACCTCACAGGGTTCGCCCCTGCGGCCTTGCTCGGAGCGTCGGTCTCTACCCTTCTTCCCCAGGGGTTGGGCGACGCCGATCAGGGTGCGCGGTTCGAGGCCCCTTGCCATCGCTCGAACGGCATCGACTTCCCGGTCGAGGTCCACCTAGGAGCCATCGAGGGACCCGAGCGTCTCCTTGTCGTTACGTTCCGTGACGCATCCGACCTTCAGGAGGGACGGGAGGCACGTTACGAGGCAGAGGTGAAGTACCGAACCCTCGTCGAGCAGATCCCGGCGGTCGTCTACCTAGACCCCGTGAGCGAGAACGAAGACTCCATCTACGTGAGCCCCCAGATCACCTCGCTCATCGGCATCAGCCAGGAGGAGTGGTTGGCCGACCCCTACAGCTGGCGTCACCACGTCCACCCCGATGACATCGACCGCGCCTGGGGTGAATACCAGGAGGCCTATAACGCGCACGCGGTGCTGAACCACGAGTACCGGATGCTTACCGAGGACGGCGAGCTGAAGTGGGTTCTGGAGCAGGCCTACCCGATCGATGATGAGGACGGGAACCCCTGGCTCATCCAGGGCGTCATCTTCGACATCACCCAGCGCAAACAGGCTGAGGAACAACTCACGTTCCTCGCCTATCACGACAAGCTGACGGGGCTGCCCAATCGGGCGCTGTTCGAGGAGATGCTCGAGATCTCGTTGGCGCGCGCACGTCGCCACGACCTCGGTGTCGGCGTGCTCTACCTCGACCTCGACAACTTCAAACTCGTGAATGACTCGCTCGGCCATCCGGCGGGAGACGCGCTCCTCCAGGAGCTCGCTCGGCGGCTGGAAAGCTGCACCCGCGACACGGACCTCGTGGCACGCCAAGGGGGCGATGAATTCCTCATGCTCCTCTCTGACCTGGAACGCGGATCCGGCGTGATCCCTGGCACCGACGCCGCCATGCTCGTGGCCGAGTCTGTCGCGAGCCGGGTCCACGAGGCTCTTCGCGAGCCATTCGTGCTGGAAGGGACGGAGTTCTACGCGTCCGGCTCGCTCGGGATCAGCCTGTTCCCCGAGGACGCGGCCGACGCGCCCAGCCTGCTGAAGAACGCCGACGCCGCGATGTATCAATCCAAGCGGTACGAACCGGGCGGCTACGTCGTCTACAACGGCGCCGAGGACGACCCACTGCAGAAGCTCTCGCTCACGTCCCGCCTCCGACGGGCGGTCGAGGAGCAGAACTGGGTACTCCACTACCAACCCATCGTCGATCTCGGCAACGGGCGGATCGACAGCGTCGAGGCGCTCATCCGCTGGCTGGATCCCAACGGTGGGATCGTTCCCCCCGGCGAGTTCATCCCGCTGGCCGAGGAGATGGGCTTGATCGAAGCCATCGGAGACTGGGTTATCGACGAGATGGCGCGCCAGCGCGGTGCCTGGGCGGCAGAGGGCCTGGAGCTGAATGTCGCGTTCAACCTCTCACCCCGCCAATTGTGGTCCGCGCACCTGGCGGACAAAGTTCTGGCCAAGCTCTCGAGCGCCGGCACCGATCCCCGCCACGTCACTGTCGAGATCACCGAATCAACCGCGATGGCCGATCCCGAGCGCACCCAGAAGATCCTCTCTGAACTCCACGCCTGGGGTCTCACACTCGCGATCGACGACTTCGGTACGGGGTACTCCTCACTCGCCCGGCTCAAGCACCTGCCGGTGGACATCCTCAAGATCGATCGTTCGTTCATCCGGGATGTCCATCTGGACCGTGACCTGGCGAGCATGGTACGGGCGATGATCCAGTTGGCCCAGGGCCTCGGCATGACCCCGCTGGCCGAAGGGATCGAAACCGCGGGCGAACTCGAGTTCCTGCGGGCGAACGGATGCCGATTGGCGCAGGGGTTCCTGTTCGCCCGACCGGTCCCCGCGGACAAGATCCCCGAGCTCGCTGCCCGGGTCGGGGGCTTGCTCCCGCCGGCGTGAATCGTCCCGCCGGAGCTGTTCCCCTGCTCCCGTTCGTTACCATCTGCGGATGCGCAGGTACGACGCCTCCGAGATCGAACCGAGATGGGTGGCCGCCTGGGAGGCCGAAGGTCGCTTCCACGCCTCGGAGGATCCCGCGGATGAACGGCCCAGGTTCTATGCGCTGGATATGTTCCCGTATCCCTCGGGCGACCTGCACATGGGTCACGCGGAGGCGTTCAGCGGCGGGGATGCGGTCGCGCGTTTCAAGGCGATGCAGGGACACAACGTCCTGCACCCGATCGGATGGGACGCGTTCGGGTTGCCCGCGGAGAACGCCGCGATCAAGCGCGGGGTACCCCCGGCGGAGTGGACCTACGCGAATATCGAACAACAAGCTGCAAGTTTCAAGCGCATGGGGATGTCGTTCGACTGGCCCCGGCGGCTGAACACCTGTGACCCGAGCTACTACCGCTGGACGCAGTGGTTGTTCACGAGGTTCTTCGAACGCGGCCTCGCCTACCGGAAGCGCTCGCCCGTCAACTGGTGCCCGAACGACGCGACCGTCCTTGCCAACGAGCAGGTGCAACAGGGGCTCTGCGAACGGTGCGGGGCGGTGGTGGAGCGCCGGGATCTCACCCAATGGTTCTTCCGGATCACCGACTACGCGCAGCGGCTCCTCGACGACGAGCCCGAGCTCGTCGACTGGCCCGAACGGGTCCTCACCATGCAGCGCCATTGGATCGGCCGGAGTCAGGGCGCCGAGGTTCGCTTCACCATCAAGGAGACGGGGGAGGAGATCCCCGTCTTCACGACACGCCCCGACACCTTGTGGGGCGTGACGTTCTTCGTGTTCTCCGTCGAACACCCTGCCGTCCGCCGGCTCGCAGAACTGGGCGGCACCTGGGATGACGTCTCCCCGCTGGTGGAGAAGGCCCGGGCGACCTCGCTGAATTCGCGTGAGGCGGCCGACGCGAAGGAGGGCGTGTTCCTTGGGGTCCACGCCGTGAATCCTGTCAACGGCGAGGAGATCCCCTGCTACGCGGCGCCCTACGTCCTCATGGAGTACGGGACGGGCGCGATCATGGCCGTTCCCGCTCACGACGAGCGCGACTTCGCGTTCGCGCGCGCCCACGGGGTGCCGGTCCGCGTGGTGATCCAGCCCGGCGACGCTGCGTCGCTCGACGGCGGGGCGCTGCACGAAGCCTTCATCGGCGAAGGCGTCATGGTGAACTCCGGCACGTTCGACGGGCAGGAGACGCCGGCCTCGATCGGCGCGGTGATCGCGTGGCTAGAGGACCAGGGGTCGGGTACGGGAACCGTGAACTTCCGGCTGCGGGATTGGCTCATCAGCCGTCAGCGGTACTGGGGCCCGCCGATCCCCATCATCCACTGCCCGGTTTGCGGCGAGGTCGCCGTCCCGGATGCCGATCTGCCGGTGGAGCTCCCGACCGATGTTGACTTCAAGCCCGGCGGGGATTCCCCGTTGGCACGCCACCCCACGTGGAAGCACGTCGCCTGCCCAACCTGTGGTGGCGAGGCGACCCGGGACACCGACACGATGGATACGTTCGTCGACAGCAGTTGGTACTACCTCCGGTATTGCTCGCCTGGGTATCTCGATGGGCCGTTCGATCCTGCGGCCGTCGCGTCGTGGATGCCGGTGGACCAGTACACCGGCGGGGTCGAGCACGCGATCCTGCACCTGCTCTATTCCCGGTTCTTCACGAAGGTGCTCTACGACATGGGGATGGTGACCTTCCGCGAACCGTTCCCGCGGCTGATGAACCAGGGGCAGGTCATCTTCGGCGGCGCGTCCATGTCGAAGTCTAAGGGCAATATCGTCGAACCGATGCCGATCGTGCAGCGGTGGGGTGCGGACTCGATGCGACTCATGATGCTGTTCGCCGGGCCGTTCGAAGACGACATCGATTGGAAGCTCGTCGGCGGTGACGTGGACCGGCGACCGGGTGTGCACGCATGGCTCGGACGCGTCTACGCGGCCGTCGGCGAAGCGGCCGAGCGCGGGGACTTGGCGGAGCCCGACGGCCTCGCGCGGCTCACCCACCGCACGGTGAAAGGGGTGACCGAGGACCTCGAGCGGTTCCGATTCAACACCGCCATCAGCAAACTCCAGATCCTCTCGAACGAGATGCGAACGGTGCTCGATGCGGGCGCGGGGGCGAGGTCGGCAGCGCGCGCATTGACCCTGATGCTGGCGCCATTCGCGCCGTTCATCGCCGAGGAGTTGTGGCACGCTGATCTCGGCGAACCGGGAAGCGTGGCGGACGGACCGTGGCCGGGGTTCGACCCGGCGATGGCACTTGAGGATTCCGTCACATTGATCGTGCAGGTCGACGGCAGGGTCCGCGACCGGATAGAGGTCCCTACAGGCATCGGGGATGCTGACGCGCTCGCGCTGGCCAAAGCCAGTGAGAACGCGCAGCGGGCGGTCGGTGACCGCGAGGTTGCCAGGGAGATCGTGCGGGCGCCGAAACTCGTGAACTTCGTGACACGCCAGTAGTTCCCCCGTTCGTGACGTCTGTCACGGAGGAGTGGTGCCGCTGCGCGTAGCGTCATCCCATGGCTTTCAAGGAACGGCTCGACTCGCTCTCTCGCGGCGAACTCGTGGGGCTCGTTCTGGTGGTTCTGCTCACCTTGGCGGGCGTCGGACTGTGGTATTCGCGGTCGTTGCCGCGTCCGGTTGACATCGCCGCGCCGTCCATGTCGGCCGCTCCCGCGGGTCCGGGTACGGCCGCGCCGTCGGCCGTCTCGGCGAGCCCCGGGGTTGGCTCACCGTCGCCGAGCGGTCCGCCGCTGATCGTCGACGTCACCGGATACGTGCACAAGCCCGGCGTCTTCGAGTTCCCGCCCGGTTCGCGGGTGATCGACGCGGTGGAGCGAGCAGGTGGTGCGACGTCGAACGCTGATCTCTCCGCGCTGAACCTGGCCGCCCTGCTTGTTGACGGATCCCAGATCGTCGTCCCGAAGGACGGTGGTTCTATAGATGGCGGATCGGCGGGGGCATCGCCCGGCGCCACGGGGGGGAGCATCATCAACATCAACTCCGCGTCTGAGAGCGAATTGGAGACGCTGACCGGCGTAGGGCCGGTGCTGTCGGCGGCCATCGTGCAGTACCGAACCGACCATGGACCGTTCACCTCCGTGGATCAACTCGAGGATGTCAGCGGGATCGGCCCCGCGACGTTGGAGGCGCTCCGCCCGCAGGTCACGGTGTGAACACCTGGCTCCTTCCAGGCGCAGCGGGTGCGTTCTGGACGGGGATC
>JAXDJY010000295.1:0-5357 GCA_034667445.1 Actinomycetota bacterium
ACCGTGACCCTCGCAACTCCGAAGCGGGCGCAAACCCGATCGAAAGCGGCTCCGTCGAAGTCGGGGCGCAAGAAGACGGTGACGCGGAGGAAGCCAACGGCACAACGGAAGGCGACGGCCAAGAAACGCGCCTCTTCCCGAGCGAAGTAACCTCGCGTTAGCCCGGTTCGAGCAAATGGATGGAAGGTCGCTGTTCGTCTCCGGCGACCTTTGCCCGCAGTCCATATCCCCTAACTGCCTCTATGGCTATGCAGGCGTCCGCCACAAGCAGTTTCGCCCGGAGCCGCTGCACAACCGCCCGAACCGAGTAGATATCGGCCGCGATCTCCGGCCCCTCACCCCACCCGAGACGCCGCAGCTCCTTGTATGAGATCGCCCTACCGGGCGGGGACAACAGCGTCGAGAGCACGCGGTACTCCAGATCGCTGAGCGGAAGTGTTGCTCCGTCGTGCACGATCCGCCGGCCCGCGAGGTCGACCACCGTGGCCGGTTCGTCCTCACCGCTGGCTCGAAGCACCGGGTCCTCCGACGCTTCCTGCTCGCGTGTCCACCGTTTCAACGTTCCCGGATCGGGAGCAACGACCACGACGGTTCCGAGGTTCAGATACTCGGGGATCAACGGCAGTCGTGACTCCCCCACGATGAACACGGTTGGCACCATCGACTGGTAATTGCCGCAAGCCTCGGCATCGGTTCGCGACAGTTCCAAATCGGTGATGAACCGGTGAGCTCCCGTCATCGACCGCGAACGGCCCTCTCCCTAGCCTCGCGCGTGAAGCATCTCGCGCGATCGAGGAAGGGGCAGAATCAGATGAAGGTACGCATCGGAATGTTCGCCGTCGCTCTCACCGTCTTCGGAGTCGTCTCACCCGCGCCAGCATCGGCTGCTTCTTCGCAAGCAACCACCGGCTCGAACTGCGTGTATCTCCTGGTCCCGGTGACGACCACGGCTGACGGAACGCTCGCAACCCCGTCACTGATCGGTTGCTACTCCACTTACGCCGCAGCTCTTTCGGCAGGATCAGACGGCGCGATCCAGCTCCCGACCTCGATCACCCCTGCGACCCTGACCGACAAGTTGCTGCTGCAGGCTACGGTCTCCCTGTCGCCGACTGCCGATGTGTTGATCGGCACGGAATGGAACCTGAACACCTTCGGTGGTGACTCCAACAGTTACATGGCGTCCTCCACGTGTTCGAATACGCAATCCTGGAGCACGGCCTACGTGGGCGACGCCGTGAACGACACCTACCAATCTGGCAAGGGCTTCGGAGGGTGCGACACGAACAAGAAGTTCGAAGACGCCAACTTCGGAGGCTCAAACATCGTATGCACGCCGAACTGCGCGGACTACGGATCGCTCAGGAACGAGGTGTCATCGTTGAAGTGGAAGCCGTAGCGTTGCTGCGATCGGCGGGGTAGCGTCGCTCCGTGACAGACGCTGAGGTCATCGCCCGATCCGGAGAGGACCCATCCGCCTTTCGGGAGATCTTCGTTCGATATCACAGCTCCGTCCTGGGTTACGCGCGACGACGGGTCGGCTGGGAAGTGGGCGAAGAGGTCGCCGCGCAGACGTTCCTCGAGGCCTTCACTCACAGGTCACGCTTCGATATGCGATTCGATTCGGCGAAGCCCTGGCTCATGGCGATCGCGACGAACCTGATCCGACACCACCTTCGCGACGAACGGACTCATATCGCCGCCCTCCTCAGGGTTCCGAAGGAACTACCACCAGATCCGGTTGACGATCCGGCGGCACTTGATGCGGAACGCATGGGTCCGGCCCTCGCTCGAGCCCTACTGAGTCTCAGCGATCAGGACCGAGAGACATTCCTCCTGGTGGCCATTGCTGAACTGACCTATCGAGAGACGGCGACGGCCCTGGACGTTCCGATCGGGACCATCCGCTCCAGGATCTCCCGCGCCAAGACGACCCTCCGCGAACACCTTGGCCAGGAAATGGCAATACATATGTGGGAAGAGGAATCGAGCGATGATGGATGAGTTCGAACTGACGAGAAGGGTCCTCAAAGATCCTCCGGATGACCCGGAGGCTGAGGCGCGCGCGCTCGCCAGGCTCGAAAAGGTAATGGGAGCACCTCAGAAGGCGCCTTCCCGCCGATCGCCGGCATGGCTGGCCGTGGCCGCTGCCATCGCGGCACTATCGCTGGGTTCTCTTGCCGTGATCCAGCCTTTCGGCCACAACAATGCTGCAGCAGACGAACTCAACAATCTCGGGGCGATCGCTGGAGGCGCTCCCGGGTCAGTTCTTGGCGACGGGCAGTACTACCTCATCCAGGTGCAAGAGTTCGGCACGAAGAGAACAACGGATCTCGGGAGCGGGTCTGTTTTCGCCATGACGGTGCGGGACTCGATGCGAACCTGGATCGCGGCTGACGGCACAAGCTATCGAGAAACCGCGTATTCCTCGGTGCGATTCTCCTCACCCGATGACCAAGCCACGTGGCAGGAGGCCGGTCGCCCGACCATCCCGCACGCAGGTGATGTCGACAAGGATCGTTTCGCGAAAGGGAACGGCCCTTGGATGGACACGAGCGGACTATCTTCCGACCCCGTTCAACTCGAATCTCAGCTCCGCACACGGGATGGGGTAACGACGGACCAAGGTCTCTACGACACCATCGGGAACCTGTTGTCGCAAGGGGATGCCTCGCCGGCTCTTAGAGCTGCCCTCTTCCACGTGGCGTCGGGGATCACCGGCGTCGAGCTGGTCGGAGACGTGACGGACCCCCTCGGGCGTGCCGGCACGGCGATCGCACTGGACGAGAGCGGACATCGGACCGAACTCATCTTCGATGGCTCAACGTCAGACCTCCTTGCGCTTGAGAAATTCAATCTAAGCCCCGACGGTTCGGTGGAACTCGAGAACTCGCGAGCATTCGAGCCCACGCAGATCGTCACGACCCTTCCGAACGATGCGACCCCGGCGAAGAACTGACGCTTTGGGGGTTGCGAGAGGTTCACCTGCATAACCAACGGTTCGTCTAGGAGACGGTGATGGAACGTCCAGAGGAACTATCGACCGGCGCATCGATACTCGATGAATCGAGGAGCGAAGGACGAACGTGGATTGGAAACGGATCGAATTCGACGACGTCGATGTGGACACGGTCCAGATCGGCGAACATCACCACATCAAAGTGCGGGTCACCCTTAACGCCGAAGTGCCGTTCGAGTGGGCGAGATTCTTCATCGAGGCCGCAGGGTTCCCGACCCTCGGGGCCATCGACTGGAGGTTCGACGACGAGCGGCTGACCGTCACCACGAGCCCCAGGATCGACCCGGCTGGCCTCTGGGTGGAGGACTTCACCGCGCGCGCACACGCCGCGAACCGCCGATATGAGCACGACGTGCTCGGTCTCCCGTAGTCCTCGCCCCGAGCGCTATCCGCGCTGGTCGGCGCGTAGGAGTTCCAGTAGCTCGTGCTGCGAGTGCACACCGAGCTTCCGGTAGATCTCGGTGAGATGGTTACGCACCGTGCTCTGGCTCACGAACAGTTCCTTGGCGATGCTCGGCACCCGCTCGCCTCGCAACAACCGCGTCAACACCTCCCACTGCCGCGCGCTCAGTTCGCCGATCCCGGGATGCACGGAAGGGTCGGGGACGCGCTCAAGGCCCGCGATCACTCCGGAACCTTCCAGCTCGGTCGCGATACGCCAGAGATGGCGCTCTAGGCTGACGATCCGATCCCGCCAGAGCCGGAGCTGGGCCTGGCTAAGCCGCTGATCGAGCGCCAGCGCGACCGCGTTGGCGATGTTGGCGATGAAATCTTGGTACGGCGCGAAGATCCCGGCGTCGGCAACCTCAACGATGAAGACGCCGAACAGATGCGACGGTGTCCGCACGGCCAGGCATCGCGCGTCGGTTTCGCGCTCGATGGCCAAGAGATCGAGCGACGCCGGGTCCGACCACGCCGTTTCGCACCGCTTCCGTACCTCCTCGAAACGGACGTCGGGAGGAACCGTCCCGCTACGGAAGCAGACGTGCACATCACCTACGCCCGGCACCTGCAGGAAGGCTGCTCGGGTGAACTGGGCGATGTGGACCTCGTCGGGCAGGCTGGCGAGGGTCTGCTGCACCACCAGGAGGCGGCCCAACACGTTCTGCTGCGCGGTGGCGGGACCTCCGGGTCGGGGAGGGTCCGTGAGATCGATGACGTCGGGCGGCAGGTAATACGGGTTCCGCAAGATCTGACCCTGGACGACCATCATCGGATGCACATTGAGGATCGCCAGCAGCATCCCGCCATCGAACTTCCCGGTGTCGTACTCACACAAGATCGCGAGCGGCGTCTCCGCCGTGAGCGTGTTGATCGCGGACTCGTACTCGACGAAGCGCTCCGTGCCGGGGATCGCGTTCGTGACCCAGTCCGTCTCTCCCACCACACGGCCCCCGGTAGATCCATCCGCGCGAGCCTGTTCGTGGACATAACGCAGATGATCGAGCATCACTTCAGGGATGAAGGCTCCGGAGGGGCAATACGTGTCGAGGGCGCTCTTGATGGAGAGCCTCCCCAGCTGATCCGGAGATAACGACCCCTCTGACCGGGGATCCAATGCTCGCGCTCGGACGTCGTCCGGAGAGCCTTCGGCGAGGTACTCGACATCCTCCCCATCTCGCAAACCCGCATAGACGAACGGGTGGACGACGCTCGCGCGCTCCGGCTCATCGCTGAACAGACAGCAAAGGTGGATCCCCTCTGCGTACCGATCGGGAGCGAACCCCAGATCGACCCGACGATCAGCGTCTTGCATGTGCCAGCCCCCTATCGCTCCCCGAGTCTGTACCCCGGCCGCTAGGCTGGCAAGGTGCCGGCCACCCATCGGATATCCGTCGTCTCCGGATTGGTGTTCTTCGGGGCCCAGGTCGCGATGTTCGGTGTATCCAGACCACCTTCCTGGGACGAGGCGGTCTACCTCTCGCAGGTGACGCGCGGCGTGCCGGCGGCAACGTTCGTGGCGTCAAGGGCGCGAGGGATCACCCTCTTGATCGCCCCAGTCTCCGCGTTCGCGACATCGGTGTGGCCGGTTCGGCTGTTCCTGGCCGCTGCCTCGGCCGTGGCGATCACCTTCGCGTTCGCACGATGGCGAGATCTGGTCGGGGGACGTTCCGCGCTGGTCGCGATGTGGATCTTCATGGGGACGTGGGTCACCTCCTTCTACGGATCGGCCATCGCGCCGAACCTGTGGATGGCGGTCGCCGGGCTCGCAGCGACGGCGGCGATGATCCACGCCCTTCGGTCGGTCACGCCGACACGGAGACAGCTCATCGAGGTGGCGGGGTTCGCGCTGGCGGCCGCGCTCGTCCGGCCCTTCGACGCGGTGATCCTTGCGGCG
>JAXDJY010000296.1:0-2993 GCA_034667445.1 Actinomycetota bacterium
GCTTCGTCGGAGAACGCCGCCAACCACCGGCGGATCAGGTCGCGGTCGCGTTGCATCGCCGGGCGGGCGGAGCCGGGGACCGCTGGCACGTCGTTCACGGTAGTGAGCTCCCAGACCCCTTCGCGCAGGAGGAGTTCGGCACGGCGCCCCGTTGCGGCGGCGATGTGCTCGGTGCAGACCTCGGCGAACGGCAGGTTCCCGATGACCCCCGGTAGCGGTGCGGCATCACTCACGACGGCGTCGGCGAGGACGGCGATCGCCTGCGGATCCGTTGGATCGGCGATGATCACGTTGTGTGGCTGGGTCTGCATGGCGAGGCCAACCGGTGAGCCGCCGTCCAGGGCGAGCCATAAGTGGAACGTTGGATAGGCATCGGGCTGGTCGATCAGCGTCTGGATGATGGCGAGCGGCAGGCTGTTCCGCCCGGGCGAGGCCATCAGCAGCGGGGCGGCTTCTCGCCGGAAGGCGGCTGGGTCGACGTATCGCTGCACATCCATCGGGCGATGCTACCGGACCCCCCGAAGCCACCCGGTGCCTATGCTTGACCGCACGAGGCCGCTCTGACACCCTGCCGTCGATCGTAGGGGAAGGAGAACGATGGTCGGGCTGAGTCCGTACATGCTGGTGTTCCGTGTTCTGCACATCGTGAGCGGGATCTTCTGGGTTGGTTCTGCGTTCTTCGTGACCGTGTTCTTGGAGCCGACCGCCGGCGAACTCGGACCTGCTGCGGGCCCCGTCATGGTGCACCTCATGGAGAAGCGCAAGGTTGGCCAGATCATCACGGGGATCGCAGCGTTCACCGTGATCGGCGGGCTGTTCCTCTATTGGCGCGACTGGCATACCTACGCAAGCTTCGGCGATTGGATCGGATCGGCGTTCGGTGCGGTCCTCACGGTGGGGGCGGTGACCGCGATCGCGGCATTCGCCCTGGGAGCTGCCGGTATCCCGCCGACCATCAACCAGATGAATACGCTGGGCAAAGAGATGGCCGAGGCCGGTGGGCCGCCACCCCCGGAGAAGATGGCGGCGATGACGAGCCTGCAGCACCGCCTCAAGGTCATCTCGCGAACGGACCTGGTGCTTGTGACCATCGCGATCTTCGCGATGGCAACCGCTCGCTACTGGTGAACTCCGCGCCCGAACGGGCCCTGACGTATAGTGCAACTCCGGCCGTGGCGGGCGTGTCGCGGCGGATCCACCCCCGGTTTGCAGGCCAGCGAGGCTGGGTACCGCGACCATCGTCACGGGCCGATCAGGAGTGGATCTGAGCGGAGGGGCTTCAGATGCAGAGGTTTCCGCCCATGCAGAAGGAAGGGCCGTCGGACGAACCGGCTCTAGAGGGCCACCCCAGTGCGAAGGAATCGCTGCTGGTCGTCGCGTCGAACCGCGGGCCCGTCAGCTTCGACAGAGATGCCAACGGCAAGCTCGTTCCGAGCCGCGGGATCGGTGGGCTGGTAACCGCCCTTTCCGGCGTACTCTTCCGAGATGCCACCTGGGTGGCGGCGGCGATCACCGACGGCGATCATGAGATCGCCAAGCGCGGGCGAGCCGCGGCTGCGGGAGCCGGCCAGCGGGTGCGGTTCGTGCAGATCGATCCCGAGGTCTACGACGGCTACTACAACGAGATCTCGAACCAGATCCTCTGGTTCGCCTACCACTACCTCTTCGATGTCCCGCGGACCCCGCGTTTCGGCGACAGCACGGTCCGCGCCTGGGCGCGATTCGTCGAGGTGAACCAGGCGTTCGCCGATGTCCTGGCCCGCGAGGCGGAGCGGCACCCCGTTTACCTCATCCAGGACTACCACCTGTCCCTGGTGCCGGCGATGCTCCGCGAACGCGTCCCCGATGCCAGGATCATCCACTTCTCCCACACGCCGTTCTCCGGACCGTCCTACCTCCGGATCCTTCCGTCACACATGCGGGAAGCCATCGTCCGCGGCCTGTGCGGCGCAGACGTGGTTGGGTTCCAGTCGCCCGTGTGGGCCGAGAACTTCGCGTTGAACGTTCGCTCGACCCCTGGCGTGCGGATCGATCTCCGGACGCTCCGAGCTCGGTCGGACGCTCGATCGATCCCCATCCGGTCGTTCCCCGTGGCGGTGCCCGGTCACGTTATCCGCGAGACCGCCGCGCGGCCCGACGTGGTCGCCGCGGCGGAGGAGATCGAAGCGTGGCGCGGCGACGCGAAGCTCTTGCTGCGAGTCGACCGACTGGAACCGTCGAAGAACATCCTTCGCGGCTTCCTCGCGTACGAGCTGTTCCTCAAGCAGCATCCAGAATGGATCGGTCGTGTGAAGTTCCTTGCCCTCCAGAGTCCTTCGCGGGAAGAGATGGCGGAGTACAAACGGTACGGCGACGAGGCTCTCGCGGAGGCGGACCGGATCAACCAGGAGTTCGGCACGCGTGACTGGCAGCCGATCGACGTCCGGGTACAGGAGGACTTCCGGTTCGCGGTAGCGGCGTACACGCGCTACGACGTCTTGCTCGTCAACCCCGTCTACGACGGCATGAACCTGGTCTGCATGGAGGGTCCACTTGTGAACGAACGCCACGGCGTGCTCGCCCTTTCGACGAACGCGGGCGCCTATAGCCGTGTGGGCCGCCACGCGCTCGGGTTGAACCCGTTCGATCTCCAGGAGACGGCAGATGCCATCCGGGAGGCGTTAGAGATGCCGGCGGAGGAGCGGACGCGCCGGGCGCGCGGGCTCACACGTTCCGTGCTCGCTCACTCCCCGGAATCCTGGTTGCTCTCGCAGCTCGACGAATTGGATTTGGTCCGGCCGCCCGTCATCCGGTCAAGCGACGATGCTCCGGAGGAGGAGCGCGACCCCTTCGGGTCCTTCCACGACGAGGTCGGCGGCTGAAAGCAACGCCTCGGGGGTCTCCGGACCGCGCACGGCCACCTTCGTCGTCATGACGCCGCCACGGGCAACGCGTTCGAGCGCGGCGAAGGCCCCGAGGTCGGCGAGATCGTCACCCGCGTAGAGCACGGCATC
>JAXDJY010000297.1:0-2920 GCA_034667445.1 Actinomycetota bacterium
GGAGGAGAATGTCGCCCGGTGGTTGTGTGACCTCGTCGAGTTCCCCGCTGGTTCGCAGGGGATCCTTACGTCCGGGGGCTCGATGGCCAATCTCTCTGCAGTGGTTACCGCGCGTCACACCCGTCTCGGGCCGGATTTCCTGGATGGCATCTACTACGTGAGCGCGCAGACACACGCAAGTGTGACCAAAGCAGCCGCACTTGCAGGATTCAGCGAACGGAACCTGCGGATCGTCCCGACCGACGCCGAGCTCCGGATGGATACCGACGCCTTGGCGAGTCTCATCGAGGCGGATCGCGCGGAGGGCCTGCGGCCGTTCCTGGTGGTGGCATCGGCCGGCACCACCAACACGGGCGCGATCGATCCCATCGACACCGTGGCCGACATCGCGGCGCGGTTCGGACTTTGGCTCCACGTGGACGGCGCCTACGGCGGCTTCTTCCGGCTGACCGGTCGCGGTCGACGCTGGTTCGCCGGGATCTCGCGCGCGGACTCCGTCACACTCGACCCGCATAAGGGGCTGTTCCTTCCCTACGGCACCGGCGCGCTGGTGGTGCGTGATGGGACGAGCCTGCGCGACGCGCACTTCGAGGGCGCGGCCTACCTCCAGGACCTGGCGCCGGCGGGGGAGCTCCCCAACTACACGGAGTATTCGCCAGAACTCTCGCGGGAGTGGCGGGGATTGCGTGTGTGGATGCCGCTGGTGTTGCACGGCGTCGGTGCGTTCCGCGAGGCGCTCGACGAGAAGCTCGATCTCACGCGCCGGCTGTACGACGGCCTCGCGAACGAGGCGCTCCTGGAGATCCCGTGGGACCCGCAGCTCTCAGTGGTCGCGTTCTGCCTGCGGCGCGGGGATCTGGAGACGAACATGCGCCTGCTCCAACGGATCAACGCGTCGGAGCGGGTCTTCCTCTCCTCCACCCTCGTCGAGGGTCGCTACCTCATCCGCGCGTGCATCGTGAGCCACCGCACGCACGCCGAACGCATCGACGAGTGCATCGAGATCGTGCGGAAGGCCGCCGCCGAGGTCAGCGCCGAGTAGATCGATGCCGGAGCTCCCCGAGATGCAGGCGCTGGCCGAACGGATCGACTCGGTCATCACCGGAGCCGAGCTCAGCGCGCTCGACCAACTGCAATTCTCGTCCCTCAAGACATTCGCCCCGCGCCCATCCGAACTGCTGGGGCGCGCGGTGACGGGGGTGGGCCGTCGCGGGAAGTTCCTGGTGGCGAGTCTGGACGGGGACTTCCGGCTACTGGTTCACCTGTCGCAGGGTGGGCGCGTCGATATCGAGGCGCCGCCGAAGTCGACCAAGCCGCGCGGTGCGGTGGTCCGGATCCGGTGCGCGGACCGGCCGTCGGTCCTGGTCAAGGAGTTCGGGCACGAACGTAAGGCCGGGTGGTGGTGCCTCGCGCCGGGGGACGAGGGGCCGCTGGAGAAGCTGGGACCCGATGCGACGGACCCGGCGTTCGCGGCGTGGCTCATGTCCGCGACGGACACCCGCCGTGTCCATACGATCCTGCGCGACCAGCGGACCGTTGCCGGCATCGGCCGCGGCTACAGCGACGACATCCTGCATCTCGCCCGCCTGAGCCCCTACGCCGTTCTCACCAAACTCACCTCCGACGAACGAAACCGGCTCGCAGAGTCGGTGACCACCATCCTGGCCGACGCGCTTGAGGTCGAGCGGCGCCGCTCCGGTGGGCTCCCCACGAAACTCGGCGACCATTTCACCGTGCACGGCCGCTACGGCGAACCGTGTCCGGTGTGCGGCAACGATCTTCGACGGGTGAGCTACGAGACGCACGAGGTGACCTACTGCCCGACCTGCCAGACCGGCGGCAAGGTCCTGGCCGACCGCCGGCTCTCCCGCCTCGTCAGGTAGCGTTTTCCGCGTGGACGATCCGCCGGCGCAACCACCCGTAGACCCAGCTCCCCGGGGTCTGCTGGCGCGCGCCCGTGCGCACCTGATGGACCTGACGCCGTTACGCATCTCGCGAGATTTCCGGTGGTTGTTCGCGGGGAAGTCCGTCTCCGACTTCGGCGACGAGATCGTCGCGGTCGTCGTCCCCTACCAGGTGTTCCAGCTCACCCGCTCGACGCTCGCGGTTGGGTTGCTCGGTCTCTGCGAGCTGATCCCTGTCTTCGTGTTCCCCATCGTAGGCGGGGCGGTGGCCGATGCCGTCGAACGGCGAAAGCTCATGATGATCACCACGACGTTCCTTGCCCTGATGTCCGTCCTCATGGCAGTGAACGCGTTCCGCGAGCACCCGCTGTTGTGGCCGCTCTATGTCTTCGCGACCTTGTCGGCCGGCATGTATACGTTCAATAGACCCGCCGTTTCGACGTGGCCGGCTCGGTTGCTGCCCGGTGAGCTGCTGCCTTCCTCGAACGCGCTTGAGGCGGGGTTCAGCACCGTGGCGTCCATGGCCGGACCGGTGCTGGCCGGTGTGCTGCTCGAGTTCATCCATCCGTCGGGCGCGTTCGTGGTCGATGCCGCGACGTTCGTGGTGGTCATCGTGGCGGTCACACGCATGGCTCCCTCGCCGCCGGCCGCCGATGCCCCCAGGGTGAATCTCGAGGCGATCTTCGACGGCTTCCGGTTCCTCAAGGGCAAGTTCGCGGTCCAGTCCGTCTTCGCGACCGATCTCATCGCGATGATCTTCGGGTTCCCGTTCGCGCTGTTCCCGGCGATCGCGGCTGGGTTCGGGCACGGGGCGCTGACGCTCGGGCTGCTCTACGCAGGCCCGGCACTCGGTGCGTTCCTCGCGACGTTGTTCTCCGGCAAGGCGAAACACGTCCGGCGCCAGGGCAGGGCGATCATGATCTCCGTGATGGTGTGGGGGAGCGCGATCATCGTGTTCGGGTTCTCCCGGTGGCTCTGGCTCTCGCTCGTCATGCTGACGATCGCGGGGATCGGCG
>JAXDJY010000298.1:0-2908 GCA_034667445.1 Actinomycetota bacterium
ACCCGAGGGAACCCGAACACACCCCGACCCCGTCGAAGGACACACCATGACGCACCCCGAAGACCTCCTCGCCGGCTACGTGCGCGGATCCCTGTCCCCGTCCGAGCTCGCAACCGTCGAGACCCACCTGTCGACCTGCTCCCGATGCACCGCGGACCTGGCGCTGGCACGCGCCGCCCGGGCCTCACTCCGAGCCCTGCCCGAAGCCCCCGCCCCCACGGGCGTAGCCTCCCGGGCCATCGAAGCAGCAGGCCGGACAGGCGGCCACGGACGGTCTCCCTACCGGTGGCTGGGCGCTGCCGCCGCGGCAGCCGTCGTCGCCCTCGCGGTGGTCGCGCTGCAACACCGAGGTCCCGCCGCATCGGAGGCAGCGCCGGCAGCCGCCGCGATCGGCAGCGCCGGCACTTCTCATGCCGGAGGCTCGGGTCCGTCCGTGCAACTCACCGTCGAACAGACGAACTACACCCAGACCACCCTCGACAGCCTGGCGAGCGCCGCACTCTCGAAAGCCGGCTCCGCAGCCGGGGCCTCTCCGATCCAAAGCGCGGCGGCCGTCGCGTCACCGGGCGAGCGGCCCGGCACGAGCGCCGAACTGCAAACCGCTCTGGCGTGCGTCGGGAACGCCGTGCCACGCGATGGCGGGGCGACGGCGTTCAGGCTCCTCCTTGCGCAGTTCAACGGGAAGCCCGCCTACCTGGCCTTCTACTACCGGGGGCCCCAGGACGCCGCCCCGACGAGCGTCATCGTCTGGATCGTTGATGGCGACACCTGCACCGCAAGTGGTCTCAGCAGCGCCGGCACCTAGCTCCACGGCGTCCGGGAATAGGCGGGCGTTCGCACGTGTGGGAGGATGCGCACGTGGAAGAGACCCGGGATCTCGTCATCATCGGATCGGGGCCGGCCGGCTACACGGCCGCTATCTACGCTGCGCGCGCGAACCTCGGGCCGCTGGTGCTCAAGGGTCTGGATGCCGGTGGTCAGCTGATGCTGACGACCGATGTCGAGAATTTCCCCGGGTTCGCCGACGGCATCATGGGCCCCGCCTTGATGACGGATCTCGAGAAGCAGGCGGCGAGGTTCGGCGCCGAGATCCTGCCTGTACACGTCACGAGGGTGGACCTGTCGAGCCGCCCGTTCGGCATCTGGGCCGGGGACCAGGAGTGGCGCGCGAACGCGATCATCGTTGCCACCGGCGCCAGCGCGCGGTGGCTCGGCGTGCCGGGCGAAGAGAAGCTGCGCGGCCGTGGGGTCAGCGCGTGTGCCACCTGCGACGGGTTCTTCTTCCGGGACCGGGAGCTCCTGGTCGTGGGCGGCGGGGACTCCGCGATGGAGGAAGCGACGTTCCTCACGAAGTTCGCGTCGAAAGTGTCGATCGTGCATCGCCGCGATGAGTTCCGGGCGTCCAAGATCATGGTCGAGCGCGCCCTGGCGAACCCGAAGATCGAGGTCGTGTGGAACGCGACGCTCGACGAGATCCTCGGTGAGGACGCGGTCACCGGCGCGCGGATGCGCGACACCGTGACGGACACGGTCACCGAGGTATCGACGGACGGCGTGTTCATGGCCATCGGCCACGACCCGAACACGAGCCTGTTCGCCGGCCAGCTGTCCCTCGACCAGGCGGGATACATCGTGGTGGCCGAGCCGAAAACGCTTACGAGCGTCGAAGGGGTGTTCGCCGCGGGTGACGTGACAGACACCATCTACCGGCAGGCGGTCACCGCGGCCGGCCAGGGCTGCAAGGCTGCGATGGACGCCGAACATTTCCTGGAAGAGCTCGCCCATGCGGGTACCAAGAAGCACGCGGGGGCGGCCGGATAGGCATCCCCATTCCGTCGGGAATCAACGGCACCCATCCCAGCGTTCTGAGAACCTGGGGTTCCTGCAGAGACCCGCGTGCAGGAACCCCTTCAACTACCGACAAGGAGTGGAACCTGATGGCGAACATCGGCGACGTATCGGACCAGGAGTTCCAGGTAACCGTGCTCGATTCGGAGACGCCGGTCCTGGTCGATTTCTGGGCTGAATGGTGTGTGCCGTGCCACATGGTGAGCCCCGTGGTCGAGGAGATCGGCCGCGATAAGGGGGAGAACCTCAAAGTCGCGAAGCTCAACATCGACGACAACCCGGAAGCGACCCGCAAGTACGGCGTGATGTCCATCCCTTCGCTCATCCTGTTCAAGGGCGGCGAGGAGGTGGCTCGGGTCATCGGGGCGAAACCGAAAGACGCGATCCTCCGCGATCTCGAATCCCACCTCTGAGGGCGGCGTCGGCGGTTGCCGGGGCGGTTGCCGTCGCCGGACCCTGGGCGCAGACTTGATCGGTGCGGAGCGTTCGAACGGGCGACAGCGGACCTGAGGTTCGCGACATCCAACAACGGCTGATGGACCTCGGGTTCAGGATCGATCCCGCCGAGGCCGGCAGCGGGTTCGAAGGGTCGACGCAGGCGGCCGTGCGCGCGTTCCAAGACTCGCGCAACCTCCACGTCGACGGCTTGGTCGGCCCGGACACGTGGGGTCAGCTCGTCGAAGCCGGGTTTCGCCTGGGCGACCGGACCCTCTACCTGCATTCCCCCGTCTATCGCGGCGACGACGTTAGAGCGTTGCAGCGCAAACTGAACGGGCTTGGGTTCGACGCCGGTCGCGAGGACGGCATGTTCGGCCCCGACACCGCACGCGCGGTGCGGGAGTTCCAACGCAACGTCGGCGATGCCCCCGACGGCATGGTCGGGTTCGCGACGGTCCGCACCCTGCAACGTATGCGTCCCTCGGAAGAAGGGCCGGGGCGCGCGCTCGTCCGGGAGGGCGAAGAGCTCCGGCAGCGGCGCGGCTCGTTGGAGGGCTCGATCATCGCGATCGACGCGGGCACAGCCGACACCGGCGGTGATGCGAACCATCGGTTGGCGGTG
>JAXDJY010000299.1:0-2701 GCA_034667445.1 Actinomycetota bacterium
GAAGAGGTCGGCGGGCGGCGAGCCATCGTGCACCGGCACAACTCGTGCCGCGCATATCCGGCCGATCGGATGACACCGGGCACCGCCTTCGGCGACGTGGGCCAAGCCGTCCTGGTCCCGGGCTTGAGCACCACGTCGTCCTACCTCTGTGTCGCCGGTGCCTCGTCCGAGCGGAGCCTGCATTCGGCCTGCCACGGCGCCGGCACGGTCATCGACATGTTCAAGAAAGATGGGCGTTCGGGCCTCGATCCTCGCGGACGCACCACCCTTCGCTACCGGTACGACGGCGCTGCGCCGACCGTCGTCCCCCAGCTGGACGACAACGGGGTGAACGCGGCACTGGGGATCCTGGTCGACAACGAGCTGGTGAGTCCCGTCGCAAGGATGCGCCCGCTGGCGGTGCTGCATTGAGCTCGCTCAGCGTTCCGCGCGCGGGATCTCCGACCCTCATCGAGCGGGGGCGAGTGATCGGCGCTGGCGGTCGGGGAGGGGACTCGCTACCGACGCGGGTCACCGCGACGGGGATCGTCCTGCTGCCGCTCCTCATTCCGCTCGGAGCGGGGACCGTGGTCGGAGATGTGGCGGTGGTGCTCGCGATCGCGGTCACGCTGCTGTGGCTCGGCACGCGACGGGACATCCATCTCCCGTATCTCGCGCCGGTTGCGCTCATCCTCCTCGGCGGGGCGCTCGGGACCTTCCGTTCCCCCGTCCCGCTCCTCAGCAGTCTCACGTTGTTGCAAGACCTGTTCCTCCTGGCGTGGGCGGCAACGGTCGCGAACGCCATGCGGACACCGGAAGGGGTTCGCACGATCCTCCGCGCGTGGTGCACCGCAGGACCCTTGTGGGCGGTCGCATTGATCCTCGGCGTTAGTGCCGTCGGTTCAAGCGTGCTGACGTCGACCAGCGGACGCGCGTCGTTCGCGTTCGGGGACGACAACGGTTTGGCCCTCTACTTCGTGGTGACGCTCGCCCTCGTCATCGGATCGCGGCGGCCCCAGCACCCGGCGCTTCGCCTCGGCTCGATCGTGGTGCTGCTGATCGCAACGCTGCTCACCGGCTCGCTCGCCGGTATCACGGGACTCGCGGCGGGAACCCTCCTGGTGATCGTCGCCATGGTGGCGACCCGGGTCGGCCTCGCCCCGGCGTTGGTCATCGCCCTCAGCGGGTTCCTGGTCCTCGGTTTCTATTGGCTCAACGCGGACGCGATCGCCCAGCGCGCCTCGAGGAGTTCGTTCACCGTGGTTCGGAACTCGATCGGGCGCGAGGTGCAGAGCAAGGGAAGCCGCGAGGTGCTCAGCCAGGAGACGTGGAAGCTCTTCCGCGAGGGAGGGATCTGGGGCCAGGGGCCGGCGGCAACCAAGACCCTATTGCTCAACTCCCAGGCCGCCTACGTGAAGGAAGCACACGACGACTGGACGGCCGCGCTCGTCGAACGTGGGGTTATCGGCGTCTTGGGGGTTGGGCTGCTCATGGTCGCGTTCGCCCGCCGGGCGCTTGGGGTCATCGATCCCGCCCGGCTGAAGGCCGGCTTCCGCGAGGTCATGCCGAACCCCGCGGTCCTGATCGGTGTGCTCGCCGCTCTCCTCGTTTACTCGGTTACGCATGAGGTGCTGCACGACCGGACGGCATGGGCCGTGCTCGGCTTCACGGCGGGACTCTATGGATTTGGTCGTATCCAGGCGAAGGAGGCGGTGTCTGCGTGACCGTGTTGGTGACCGGCGCTGCCGGATTCGTGGGATCGACCCTTTGTGATGCGCTCCTGATGTCCGGTCCCGTTCGCGGTGTCGACATCTTCACCCCGTATTACTCGCGGGCGCTGAAGGAGGGGAACCTCGAGAGTCTCCGAACGGACCCGAACTTCTCGCTCGTCGAGGCCGACCTCGCCGAATCACCGCTCGAGGAGGCGCTCGAGGGTGTCGAGGTCGTGTTCCACCTGGCGGGTCAGCCAGGTGTTCGCCCCTCGTGGGGCCGGGAGTTCCAGAACTACGTCCGCCAGAACGTCTTCGCGACCCAGCGGCTCCTCGAGGCCTGTCTGGCGGTGGGTACCGTGAAGAAGCTGGTGTACGCATCCAGCTCGAGCGTGTACGGCGACGCGGAGAGCTACCCGACCGCCGAAACGCTTGCACCCCGGCCCGTATCGCCCTACGGCGTGACCAAGCTCGCCGGCGAGCACCTCTGTGAGCTCTACCGAACGAACTTCGGGTTGCAAACGGCCTCGCTCCGGCTCTTCACCGTGTACGGCCCGCGCCAGCGCCCCGATATGGGGTTCTCCCGACTCCTCAACGCCGCGCTCGACGGTGACACGTTCACGCTCTACGGCGACGGCCGACAGACCCGCGACTTCACCTACGTGGAGGACGTCGTGCGGGCCATGATCGCCTGCGCCCGGTCCCCGTGGTGCGGGGTGGCGAACGTCGGCGGCGGCTCCCGGATCGACATGCGGAGCGTCATCTCGATCGTCCAGGCCCTCACCGGCCCGATCAGCATCGTGCACGAGTCACCGGCCAAAGGCGACGTCAGGGACACGGCCGCAGACATCGGGGTCGCGCAATCCGCCTTCGGGTATGCGCCGTCGATGAAGCTTGCCGACGGCATGCGCGTCATGTTCGAAGCGTTGCGCCACCAACGGGCGGTGAGCGCATGAAGACTGCGGGCGTCCGTCCGATGACGTCGTCTCCTTCGGGCCCGCCGTCCCCACGGG
>JAXDJY010000300.1:0-4760 GCA_034667445.1 Actinomycetota bacterium
GATCGCGATCGCCGCCCAGAGGCCCACCAGCGCGAGGCTCTGCACAACCGCCATCAAGGGCGAGTTGACAACGATGTTCGCGATGAAGGTGCACACGACGATCGATGTGACGAACGTGAACCATTTCAATTGGAGCCGCTCGTCGCCACGGGACCGGCGGAACCGCAAGACCACGGAGATAAGGGCGAGTAAGAGCATGACCGGCACGCCTGCGAGGTAGATGGGGAAGACGATGTAGCTGCCCAGTCGGGCCAAGATCGGGTATCCCGCCAGGCTCGGGGGTGAATAGAAGGGGCGCCGCCACGTGTAGATCGCGGCTGGGATCGAGGCTATTAGGCTCAGGCTGAAGGCGCCGATGTCGGCGACAGCCACGAGCCGCCACCGTCGGGACAAGACGGACCCGGTTGGGAAGACCAGTAGCAGGAGGATGAGCATCGAGGTCGCGACTCCCCAAACGATGTTCGACACGAATCCGAAGAGCTCGCCTCCCGGGAGAGAGCCCGGTCGAGCGATGAGCGTGTGCGCGGCATAAGCCTGGCCGAAGTTGGTCAGCGCCAAAGACGAGACCGCCACCAGGAACAGCCAGCCCACCATATTGGAAGGGCGCTTGACCGCTATCAGGGTGCCGAGCACGCACGCACCCATCGCCTCGGCGAAGTCCCCGACCTTTGCCGGGTTCCAACCTCCGGCGTTCTGAGGGAGGGAGCTCGATCGGTCGAGGAATGTGAACCACAACCCGGCCAAGAGGAAGCAGAACGCGACACCGCCGACGCCGATCGCGATCCTCTTGCGACGATTGAGCCCAGGCGTGAGACCGGCAGAGCCGACTGCATGTTCCATGCCTCCCATCGTAGGTTCGCGGCGGCAGTGAGGGAACCGTGCTGGCACCATCGCTACCCGGGTGGCCTCCTCTCCATGGCGGGGGGCGATTCCGCTTCAGATCCCGCCGCCGGGGCTCAGAGTCCGGGCACCATGCCCACGATCGTGGTCCCCTTATCGGGACCACTTCGGACTTCGAGCGAGCCGCCCAAGGCGTCTAGGCGGTCGGCCATCCCTTGCAGCCCCGTGCCGTAGCCGGTTGAGGTCGTATCGAATCCTCGCCCGTCGTCGATCACCTCGAAGGTGAGCTCGCCTGGGCCATCCGACAGTCGCAGGGTCGCGCTGCTCGCCTCGGCGTACTTCCCGACGTTCTGGAGAGCTTCCAGGCAGCAGAAGTAGACCGCGGCTTCCACCTCCTCAGGGTGACGTCCGACCCCTTCAGATTCCACGCTCACCTGGACGGTGGACTTTCGGGCCTGCGCCTGGAGGGCAACGACCAATCCCTTGTCGGCAAGCAGCGGCGGGTAGATGCCGCGCGCGAGGTCGCGGAGGTTCTCCAACGCGTCCTGGGCTTCGGCTTTGAGCTGATCGAGGAGCTCCGCCGCCTTGGTCTCGTCGCGCCCGACCAGGGAGCGAGCAAGATTCGCCTTCACCGCGAGCGCCACGAGTTGTTGCTGCGCGCCGTCATGGATATTTCGCTCGATCTTGCGACGCTCCTCATCTTGTGCCGCCACCAGGCGTTGGCGAGAGGCGCGAAGTTCCTCGAGGCGGGCCATCAGTTCGGCGTTGAGCCTGGCGTTGCGAAGCACGAGCCCGGCCTGAGCGGCCAGATCCTCGATCAACTTCGCTTCGGCGGGCCGAAGCGGATCGTTCGGCGGCTTCGTGAGCGTGATAGCACCGAGCAAATCACCCTGATGAAGAACGGGAACCGCCTTCGACACCTGAGGGAAGGCGGGAAGGTTCTGAGCGGATACCGGGAGTTCGGCGGGGGGATCGGCCGACCCAGATCCGGTTGGCCAGACCGAGGCCGAGCGCAGCACGTCGCCGACCCGCAACCAGATCGTAGCCTCGCCCCCTGCACCTTCGGCAAGGACCCGAGCCATCCTCGGCAGGATGTCGTCGAGCGCGTAGGCCCCGGCCATTCTCTCGGAGAACTCTGAAAGCACCTCGTACGGAGTCGCTCGATCCCCGTATACGAGGTGGTCAGCCAGGCGCCTCGCTCGTTCGCGCACGGGGTTGAAGACGATCGCGATCACCGCTGCGGCCACCAACGTGAGGAATGGGTTGTGCGCGGAACCGACCACCGAACCGATGCCGACGACGAGCGCGATGTAGACGACACTGATGAACGCCGCCATGGCCCCGTAGACGATCGTCCGCCGGATGACGACGTCGATCTCATACAGGCCGTACTGCAAGATCGCCAGGGCAACCGCCCCGGGGGCCGCGAAGCCGAACCCGAAAAGGATGGCCCCGTTGAACACTGCGTCGCTCAGCGCTTGGCTGATCGCGGGCAAGGGGAACGCGATGATCACCAGGCCGAGAGATACGACCACCGCGTAGGCGAACAGCTTGAGCTGCTGGTGTTCGTCGCCGCTCGACCGTCGCAGGCGCCGTACCAGGGAGACCAGCGCCAGGAGGACGAGGATGGCGATCGAGAGGTTCGCTGGGCCGCCGAAGGCCTTTACCGCCGAGACGCCGATCGGATTCGCCAGCCTCGGAAGGTGCGAGGTGAGCTTCACCGACGAAGGTGCCAGAGCCGAAGAGACGGTGGAGGCGATCGACGTGATGACGGTGAGCTTCACGATCCATCGCCACCGCGGGCTGAACGGCTTGCCGTCGGGGAACAGCAGGAACACAAGGATGAAGGCACATGCGGCGAGGCCCCCGATCCAGCCGTACAGCCACGCGAACCACCGCGGCCAGCCGTCGGGGGACGCACCGGCGAGAATGGCACGAAGCGCGATCAGCCAGGTGAGCGCAGAGACCCCGGTGCATACCGCGATCCCGAGCATGAGCCACCCGATGGGGTTCTTCGGCCGGCGAGATGCGACAACCCCTCCGAGCGCGCCGAAGGTCACGGCTGTGACCAGGCCGAAGACGTTGGAGCTGTTGAAGGAATCGATCGCCCTTCGGTCCAGGTACAGGAGCACCAGGGCCGCGACCGCCATCGCGAAACACGCGAGGGCGATACCCCTCGAAAGCCTGACTGCTGCTCGCTCGTTCATCGAACGGCGCCTTCGTCCGCTGTCATTGCCGCATTGTGCTGCAGCCTGGGGCGGACCGGTAGGGGTGAGAGCGTGCGTACCGGTGGGGTGGTGATGATCGCTCGGTGGGTGGTGGCAGCACCCGATCCACGGACGGGAGGCTAGAGCTGCATCCCTGGCGAACCACCGAAGTCGCCAGCTAACCAGCGCTGATACCCGACGCTCAGACCCTCTCCGTCGGGCGCCAACTCAACGTCGGCGATGACTTCCCGGTCTTCACGCCTCCTGAGCCTCGCCGAGAGGACGAACTCGACCTCGACGTCCTCGTTGCGGATGGGGTACGAATCGCCGTCGAGGATCCGGAGGATCGCGTAGATCTGCTTGTCCAGGAGCTCCTCGACCGGCGTCCGCACCGACTCTTCGAGTAGAAGGGTCTTACCCATTGCTGGGGTCCGTACCGTCTCGAAAAGCAGGTGTCCGAACGCATTCGACAGGTGGATGCGACGGCTGTGTTCGTCCTCAGGAACTTCACCGACGTTGAACTCGCTCACTCGTTCTCATCCCTTCCTACTGGTGGCGGTGCGACGCATTCCTCGAAGGCTCGTCAGGACGCAGGAGTGATCTCCTCGACCAGGCCCGCCTGGATGCCGAAGTTGATGACATCGATGTGCGGCGGTTCGATGCCGAGCGCCGTGAGGGCTGTGCACACCTGACTCCGGTGATCGGTTCCGTGTTGCAGCGCACCTGCGAGCTGGATGCTCATCGCGACATCCCTGGTGTACCCGTCGGTCTCATCGACCTCGTGGAGAACGGTATCCGGATCGAGGTCCTGTGCCAGGAGCCGCGACCAAGCGGGGCCGTGAGTCTCCATCGCGGCCCGGAGTTCCGGGAGTTCCATATCGCCCTCGTCGATGAGCGAGGTCCGGTCACCGGTCGCGACGAACAGGTCCCAGGCGTCACTCCCGACGCAGTGGCGCAGCGTGTCGAGGATCGAGCCGTAGGTCCCCGGAACGGTGGTCTCCAGCTGCTGCGAGCTGAGCGCGAGGCACGAGTCGACCAACCGTAGGGTCGCCCACACGTGATGCGCGAATGCGTCCTCCATGAGAGATCTGCTCATGCGGCCACCGTACCAAGCCAGGTACATCACCTGGCGACCCACGGTGGCCACACCGAGCGGACAGCGGCATGACGGGATGGCTCGTTCTCGTTAGTCTCGCATCCGCGATCTCAGCACGTCGAACTCGCAGCCGGGCGAGGACGGGTCGAAGCCGTGCTCGATCAGCCAGCGGGCGGCCAGCAGGCTTCGCAGGGACCACCACGCGTAGATCACGTCGAGGTCGACGTGGGTGCCGTAGCCGGCGACAACGTCGGCAAGGTGCTCCTCGTGTCCCAGCGTCAAGCTGGCGAGGTCGTACAGGGGATCGCCCTGGGACGCCTCGGACCAGTCGATCACTCCGGTGATCTCGTCACCGTCGACGAACACGTGGGTGATCTGCAGGTCGCCGTGCGTGAACACCGGTGTCCACGGTCGGAGCGCAGCCTCGGCGATCCGGCGGTTGCGCGTGACCATGTCGGTGGGAAGGACGCCCTTCGTGACGAGCCACTCGCATTCGCTGTCGAGGTTCGAAGCGATCTCCTCGGGGCTCCGACCGGGCCATGGCGGCAGTGGCGCGTCGTGCAGCATCCGCGCGGCGGCACCGGCCGCGCCCCACGCCGCCGCCGACGCGGTCGACG